>CAZHLB010000030.1:16064-20102 GCA_964533005.1 uncultured Saprospiraceae bacterium | reverse complement strand
TGAACGCATTAGGATTGACAGTCAATGTGCCGAGGGCGCAGTTGTCGCTGCTGCCATTGTCAATTTGCGAGGCGGTGATGCTGGCGTTTCCGCTGCCGTCGAGTTGCACCACGATGTCCCGGCAAAGGGCGTTCGGGACGAGGTTGTCGGAGACGGTGACGGTGGCGGTGCAGGTGGCGTCGTTGCCGTGCCCGTCGTTGACCGTGAGTGTGACCGTGTTTGCGCCCAAATTGCTGCAAGTGAACGAGTTAGGCGCAACGCTGACTAAGTTTATCGTGCCGCAATTGTCGCTCGAAGCGCCTGAATTATAGACCTGCGAGGCGGCGATGCTCGCCGTGCCTGCGGCGGTTAAAACCGCCGCTACATTCTGGCAAACGGGCACCGGGTCGGTGTCGTCGGTCACGGTCACGGTCGCCGTGCAGGTGGCGTCGTTGCCGTTGCCGTCGTTGGCGGTCAGCGTCACCGTGTTTGCTCCTAAGTTGTTGCAATTGAACGAGTTGGGCGTGACGCTGGCGGCATTCACCGTGCCGCAATTGTCGCTCGAAAGGGCAACATTCAGCACTTGCGCAGGCGTGATGCTCGCCATGCCTGCGGCGGTTAAAACCGCCGTTACATTCTGGCAAACGGGCGTCGGGTCGGTGTTGTCCTGAACGGTCACGGCTGCGTTGCAAGTGGCGGATTGACCGTTGTTTCCGACGACCGTCAACATTACTTGGCTTGTGCCTAAATTGCTGCAAGTCAACGTGTTCGGCGAAACGCTCATGCTGGCGATGCCGCCGATTGCCGAGCTTCCGCCGTCCACGTTTGCGGGCAAAATCGTCACGCTGCCGTTGCTCCCCAAAACCGCCGTGTACGGCTGGCAGACTGCGTTCGGCGCATTCGAGTTCGTGACGGTCACGACGGCGATGCAAGTGGCAGTCCGGCTGTTGTCGTCGGTGACGGTGAGGGTGACGTTGTTTGCACCCAAGTTACTGATGGTGAACGTGTTGGGCGATGCGCCCAAACTTGCGATGCCGCAATTGTCGGTCGAGCCGCCGTCAATTTGCCCCCCCGTGATGCTGGCGTTTCCGCTGCCGTCGAGGTTGACGGTGATGTTTTGGCAAACTGCTGTTGGGTTGGTTGCGTCGGCAACGGTGACGGTGGCGGTGCAAGTGGCAGTCAGGTTGGAATTGTCGGTGACGGTCAACGTAACCGATTGATTGCCAACGTTTGCGCAGCTAAAACTGTTAGGCGAAACGCCCAAACTTGCGATGCCGCAATTGTCGGTCGAGCCGTTGTTCACCTGCGACCCGGTGATACTGACCGTGCCGTTCGAGCCAAGATTGACAGAAATATTCTGGCAAACGGCGCTCGGAGCGGTGATATCGGCGACGGTGACGGTCGCCGTACAGGTGTTCGTCAGGCTGGAATTGTCGGTGACAGTCAACGTAACTGTCTGATTGCCAATGTTTGAGCAAGTAAAACTGTTAGGCGAAACGCTCATCGAAGCGATGCCGCAGTTGTCGGTCGAGCCGTTGTTCACCTGGCTGGCGGTGATGCTCGCCGTGCCAGCGGCGGTTAAAACTGCCGATACATTTTGGCAAGTTGCGGTCGGAGCGGTGGCGTCGGCAATGGTCACGTTTCCGGTGCAAGTTGAAGTGTTGCCGTGCCCGTCGTTGACCGTGAGGGTGACGACGTTGATGCCTATGTTGCTGCAAGTGAACGAGTTAGGCGAGACGCTGACCAAATTCACCGTGCCGCAGTTGTCGTTCGAGAGGTTGTCCACCTCCGCCGGGGTGATGCTCGCCGTTCCGCCTGCGCCGAGGTTTTTCACAAAATCCCGGCAGAGGGCGTTCGGCGGCAAATTGTCAACGACGGTGACCGTCGCCGAGCAAGTCGAGCTAACGTTGTTGATGCCAGTGACCGTCAGCGTGACGGTTTGCGGCGTGCCCCAATGCGAACAGTTGAACGTGCTTGGCGCAACCGACAACGTGAGCGGCTGGCAGCCGGTCGAGTTGTTGTTGACGCTGGCTGGGTCGAGGGTCGCCGTGCCTGCGGCGGTTAAAACCGCCGCTACATTTTGGCAAACGGCGACGGGGAAAGTTTGAGCCGTTTGCAATTCGTGGACGCCAAAATCCACTGCCTCGCCGAAGGGTCTGGCGTTGCCAAAAAGGTCAACGATTGGTGCGCCGACCGTTGCGCCGATGTTGACGACGGGCGAGCAGGCGGTCACGTGGAAATCGCCTGCCGTGCTGGGCGCAGTCGCCGGGTCGAGGGGCGTGACGAAGTCGGGATAGTTCGAGTTGGAGGCGTGTGTGCTGCCGTTCAGGTTGTTGTTCGTGCCGTCGGTGATGTTTTGGATGAGGCTGTAGGTGACGACGGGAGTCGAGCTGCTGTTGTAAATATTGGCATTCGCCGAGCCGGTCGTGCTGCCCACCCGGTTGTTCCAGACAATGCAATTGGTCAGGGTGGGAGTGGAAGAAATGTTCTCCATGCCGCCGCCGCCGCTGCCGGATTTGTTGCCCGAAAAAGTACAGTTCATCAGCACGGGGGCAGAATTGAAATTGCTGGACATTCCGCCGCCGGAAGCGCCTGCCGAGTTGCCGGAAAACAGGCAATTGGTCAAGGTTGGCGTGGCGGAATAATTCAACATCCCGCCGCCGAAGAACGCTGCCGAGTTGCCGGAAAAGATGCACCCGTTCATCGTCGGGGAGGAGGGAATGCTGTTGTACATTCCGGCGCCCAGGCTTGCCGAATTGCTCGAAAAAGTGCAGTTGGTCAGGCTGGGCAAGGAAGTTGAAAAGTTAAACATGCCGCCTCCATAACCAGCGCCTGCGCCGCCTGCCGTATTGCCGGAAAACATGCAATTCGCTATGCCCGGAGAGGAAGAGTTGTTGTACACACCACCGCCGCTATGCCGAAAAACGCTCATCCCTTCCACGGTCAAACCGTCGGTTCCGTTGGCGTTCCCGCCTGAAATCGTGAAGCCGTCCAGCACCGTCGTATTTGCGTCGCTGACCGAAACAACGACGTGGTAGCAGTTGTCGGAACTGCCCGCCGCACCAATCTCGCCGCTCAAAATCGTGACGTTTGTTGTCCAGTTTCGCTGGCTCAACGTGTTCTCCGTGCCTGCGAAGCCGCCGTAAATTTTCACGCCATCTTTCAGGTAAAAAGTTTTGTCACGAGGGTCGGCGGGGCTGGCGTTGCCGAAGGGGTCTTCCGTCGGCGTGTACGTTCCAGCTTTGACCCAAACCTCGTGCCCGCTACTCGCCGCATCAATCGCATCCTGCAAATTTTGGAAAGCGCAATCCCACGAAGCGCCATTTCCGCCGCTCGCCGCCGCCGGGTTCACGAACCAAACCGTGCTGCTGGTGGCGGGGCAGCCGGATTGCACGTTGAGGGTGAAAGTGCAAGTGCCCGTCAGTCCTGCGCCGTCCGTTGCCGTGATTGTAATCGTATGATTTCCAACGGTTAAGGTCGTTGCGACAGCGGGTGATTGGGTCTTCGCCGGGTTCGCCGTGCAGTTGTCGGAGGCTGTCGCCAAGCCGGTGAAATCAGCCAGCGAGTAGTTGCCGTTGACGTCGGCGGTGACGGTTTGTGTGCCTGGGCAGGTGACCGTTGGATTCGTTTGGTCGGTGACGGAAACGGTGAAAGTGCAAGTGCCCGTCCGCCCTGCGCCGTCGGTGGCGGTTATTGTAACGGTTTGATTGCCAAGGTTTAAAGTGGTGCCGATGGCGGGCGATTGGGTGATTGCCGGGTTCGCCGTACAGTTGTCGGAGGCAGTTGCCAAAGCGGTGTAGTCCGCCAAAATGGCGTGGCAGGTGGCGTTTGCCGCAACCGTTTGGTTTGCCGGGCAGGTGACCGTCGGATTCGTTTGGTCGGTGACGGAAACAGTGAAAGTGCAAGTGCCCGTCCGCCCTGCGCCGTCGGTGGCAGTCATTGTAACGGTTTGATTGCCAAGGTTTAAAGTCGTGCCGATGGCAGGCGATTGCGTGATTGCTGGGTTCGCCGTGCAATTGTCGAGGGCTGTTGCCAAAGCGGTGTAATCCGGCAAAGTAG
>CAZHLB010000030.1:0-15964 GCA_964533005.1 uncultured Saprospiraceae bacterium | reverse complement strand
CGTGGCAAGTGGCGTTTGCCGACAGCGTTTGGTTTGCCGGGCAGGTGACGGTCGGATTCGTTTGGTCGGTGACGGAAACGGTGAAAGTGCAAGTACCCGTCAGCCCTGCGCCGTCGGTGGCGGTCATCGTAACGGTTTGATTGCCAAGATTTAAAGTCGTGCCGATGGTGGGCGATTGTGTGATTGCCGGGTTCGCCGTGCAGTTGTCGGAGGCTGTCGCCAAACTGGTGTAGTCTGGCAAAGTAGCGTGGCAAGTGGCGTTTGCCGACAGCGTTTGGTTTGCCGGGCAGGTGACGGTCGGCGGGGTCACGTCAGTCGTGGTAACGGTGACGCAGTTCGACGCCGCTTCGCAACCTACTCCGCTGACGGTGGAAATGGCGATGCGTCGGAAATAGGTCGTTTGCGACAAGCCGCCCGGCTCGTTGTAAGTCGTGCTGGTTGCGCCAGCAATCGTTGAAAAACCAGCCGAGCAACTCGTCGTGCTTCTTTCCCAGCGATAAGTCAGGGCGCCGCTGCCCGAAGCTGCGCCGGTTTGGGTGAAAGCTGCCGGGTCGCCGCCGGGGCAAATGCTTTGGTCGCTGCCGATGCTGCCGGGGGTTGGGTTTTGGTTGAAAGTCACGTTCACGTTGTCCGTCGAGGCAGTGCAAGGCGAATTTGAAATCGTCCAGCGCAGCACGTAAGCCACGCCCGCCGTGCCCGTGAAAGTCGAAGTTGGGCTGCTGGCGCTGCCAAAACTGCCGCCCGTGCCGCTGATTTTTGTCCAAACGCCCGTTCCGACGGTGGGCGTGTTTGCCGCCAAAGTCACCGTCGTCAAGCCGCACGTCGCAGCGTTTGTTTGGTCAGCGCCTGCATTCGAGGTGGTTGGGTTTTGGTTGAAAGTAATGTTCACGTCGTCCGTCGAGGAGGTGCAGCCGGGGCTGGAAATCGTCCAGCGCAAAACGTAAGCCGTGCCAGCCGTGCCGCTGAACGTGGTGTTCCGAACGGTTGCGTTGGCGAAGCTGCCGCCCGTGCCGCTCACGATGCTCCAGATTCCGGTTCCAACGCTTGGGTTGTTGCCATTCAAAGTCACTTGCGTCGAGCCGCAAGTCGCCGAGCCGGTTTGGTCGGTTCCAGCATTAGCAGCGGTGGGCGGGTTGTTCACGGTCAAAGTGCCTGCGTTGGAAGTTGCGCCGCCGCAAGTGCCGCCGCTGACTACGCAGCGATATTGCCTGCTGTTGTGCGTCGAAGAGACGCCAGTCAAGGTCAGCGTGGCGGTCGTTGCGCCGGAATAGACGCCGCCGTTGGTGATGTTGGTGAAGACACCTGCGCCGATTTTTTCCTGCCACTGATATGCCGTTGCGTTGGCGGTGACCGAGAAGGTTGCATTCGAGCCGGAGCAGGCGGAGGTGTTACTTGGGTGCTGCGTGATTGCGCCGCCGGTGACGGTGACCGTCACGGGTGTGCGGGTCGTTGAAAAACAAGGCGCCAAACTGCCTTCGTAAGAAATGTAAACCACCCCGTCGCTGCCGGAGCCGGAGCCGCCGCCCTGCGTGTGCGTGACGTTGGTTGCCGTTGCAACGACGAAATTCGAGCCGCCGCCGCCGCCACCTGCGCCGCAAGTGCCGCAACTCGTGCCGTTGTTGCCGCCTGCGCCACCCGTGAAACCGCCGCCGCCGCCGCCGCCGCCCGACTTGCGCTGTTCACTGTTGCCAACGCCATTCGCGCCGCCGCCGCCGCCACCTCCAAACCCGCCGTCGCCGCCGGAGCCGTAGCCGGAATAAACGGTTGCCGTGCCTGCGCTTGTGCCGTAGCCGCCGCCGCCACCCCCTGCGCCAGCGTCGTCGCCGCCGGTTTGACCGCCGTTTCCGCCGCCGGAAGCTGTTCCAACGCTGCCTGCGAAGTCGCCCGTTCCGCCTGCACCGCCTGCCGGGGTGGTATTCGTTGCGCCGCCTGCGCCGCCTGTTCCGCAGGAGCCATTTTCACCTGCTTCGCCGCCGCTTGCGCCGCCGCCGTCGCCGCCGTTGCCGTTGCCTGAGCAACTTTCCCAACCGTTTGCGCCGCCGCCGCCGCCTGCTGTCACGAGGTGCGTTCCGTCAGCGAGGAGGATGCCGGAAAAACCGCCGCCGCCTGCGCCGACCCTGGTGCCGGAGTTGCCGCCTTTGCCGCCTGCGACGATGGTGTAAGTCGTGCCGGGCGTCACCGCAAGGGTCGCCGTGACCCTGCCGCCGGAGCCGCCTTGCCGGACGTTGCTGCCGCCGCCTGCGCCCCAAACATCTACCGTGACGGAGGTGATGCCTTCCGGAACTGTCCAGGTTTGCGAGCCGCCCGTGTAGTAAAAACTGTCCACGACCGGGAGCGTACCGTCGAGCGTACTGTCCACTGTTTCAGCATAATACGTGGTGGTGGAAAGCGGGTTGACGGGGAAATTTGCGCCGCTGGCGCTGCTGCCGAGGCTGGAGCCGCCGCTCGCCTGCGTGTACCATTCGACGTGGTCGCCGAAGGTCGTGGCGGTCAGGTTGGAGGTTTCACCGCAATCAACCGAAGTCGGGTTGGCGGTGACGCCGGTGGGCGCATCGGGTGGGTCAACGGTGACGGTGAAACTGCACGTGGAGGCGGCGAGTGCATAGGTCACGGTGGTGTTTCCGACGGGGAAATTTGCGCCGCTCGCCAATCCTGCCGTACGGTTGGGCACGAGGTTGAGGTCGCAATTGTCGAACTCGACGAGGAAATAGCGGTAAGCGCCGCTCAATTCGTCGTTCCACTTGCCGCTGCCGCTGGGGTAGATTTCCGTGTAATCCTCGTTGTACAGGTTGTTCGGTTCGCCGCTCGACCAGTTGATGAAGGTCACGGGGTCGCCGTTCGACCAAACGAAATTGCCTTCCTGCGCCACGTCGTTGAAACCGATGAGGTGGTTTTGCCCGAACTGGTTGATGTACGAGTAGATATAGGCGTTTTCCGCCGCACTGTTGATGGCGACGAGGTCGCCGCCCAGCGCCTGGGCTGCATTTTTGGCTTGAACCCAGGTGTCTTTGAAGTTCGAGCGGAAGTAGTTGTGCCCCTCGAAAGTGCCCATGAATGAGTAGTCGTCGAGCGAGGTCGGGATGCTGCAATCGGGGCAGTCCACCGTGCCGGTCGGCTCTTCGTAAAACACCTGCGATTTGCAAGTCGTGATGTCGTCCGGGCAATCAATGGTGGTGGTCGGATTGGTGCGAGTGACTGTAAACGTGCAGGTTGCGTTGCCGTAGGTGTGCGTGATGGTGGTCGTTCCGAGCGGGAAATTGCTGCCGCTGGCAAGCCCGGCGGTGCGGTTCATCTGGCTGGTTTGTTTTTGGTCGAACTCGATAATGAAGCGTTGGAGGGTGCCGCCAGCCAGGTCGTTCCAGGTTCCGTCGGCGAGCATTTCGGTAGAATTTTCGCCGGTGCCAGAGTTGTTCGGCTCGCTGGCAGCCCAGTTGTCATAGCTAAACGACTCGCCGGTCGTCCAGGCAAAAGTTCCTTCCGAAGTGCCTTCGCCCAAGCCAATCCAGTGGTTGGCGTTCACGCCGGTGACGTAGGTTTGAATAAATGTTTGCTCCGCACTGCTGGTTATTGCCGCCAGGTGAGCGCCAAATCCGAAGGCGGTAGCCTCCGCATTCGACCAGTACTCCGTGCCTTCGGAGGCGAAGTAGTTGTGGCTGTTGTGCGTCCCGATGAAGATGAAGCCAGGGATGGAAGTCGGCAAGGTAGCGCTGCTGCAAGTCAGGTCAACGGTCGGTATTTCGTAAAAAATCTGCTCGTTGCAACTGGTGATGTTGGCGGGGCAATGCGTCGCCGTGGGGTTGGGCTGGCTCCTCGTGACGTTGAAGGAGCAACTCGAATTGCCGTAAGTGTACGTCACGGTCGTGCTGCCCACCGGGAAATTTGCGCCGGAAGCGAAGCCAGCCGTGAGTTCCGGCACGACGGGCTGGTTGCAATCCAGTTCGAGAATGAAGCGGTAGGCGGTGGTCGCAGCGATGTCGAACCACAAGCCGGAGGCCTGGTTCATCACGACCGCATCTTCGCCGACGCCTGCATTGTTCGGCTCGCTGGCAGCCCAGTTTAGATAGCTGGAAGTGTTGCCGCCGTCCCAAACGAAGACGCCTTCGGCAGCGACGTCGTTGATGCCGATGAGGTGGTCAAGATTGAGCGGGTCAATGACTGCCCGCAGATACTCGTTTTCCGCCGCATCGTTGATGGTGGCAACGTAACCGTTGTACGAAGCGGCAATGCTTTTCGCTTGCGTGAAGGAGACAGGGCCAGTGGAGCGGAAATAGGCGTGCCCGTTGTATTCGCCGATGTAAGTCATGTTCTGTAGCGAGTTCGGGAAGGTGCAGTTGCTGCAATTCACTTCGCCGGTCGGCAGGTTGTAATAAACTGGATTAGTGCAAGTTGTGATGTTCGACGGGCAGGTAAGCGTTGCGCCGTTCGGCTCGTTCACCGTGACGGTGAAGTTGCAAGTAGTGCCGCCAGTGGAGGTGTAGGTGACAGTGGTCGTGCCTTGCGGAAAATCCGAGCCGCTCATGAAACCAGCCGTCAAAGTGACCGGGGCTGCGGTGGAATAGGTGCTCGGCAATGCCATTTCGACGATGTAGCGGGAGGAACTGGATGAGCTTTCGTCCCAGACGCCGTTCGTGACCATTTTCACGTAATCCGACCCGACAGGTTCGCCCGCTCCCCAGTTGGTGTAGGAGAGCGTCTCGCCACTTTTCCAGACGAAAGTGCCCTCGACGGTTTCGTCGGTCAAGCCGATAAAATGCGACACGCCAGTTCCGGCGATAGCTTCCCGCAAAAATTCATTTTCCGCCGCAGAAGTGATGCTCGCTAAGTAGCCGCTCACGCCCGTGGCGTTGGAGTTGGCAGTTGACCAGGAGGCGGTGCTGTTCGAGCGGAAATAGTGATGCCCGTTATACGCTCCAATAAATGTGAAGCCTGAAAGCACGGTCGGCAAGCAGTCAGACGCAGGCACGGTGGCAGTCGGAGCTGAGTACCAAACCGGGTTGACGCAGGTGGTGATGTTCGACGGGCAATTGGTGAAAGTCGCCGCCGGGTCAGTCACTTCCACCGAGAATTCGCAAGTCGAACCGCCGTAGCCCCAGGTGACGGTCGAGGTTCCCACCGGGAAATTGCTGCCGCTCGCCAGCCCGCTTTCCAGCACGGGGGTGACGGGTTGCTCGTAGCCGCCGGAGGTTTGCAATTCGAGGACGTAGCGATTGGTGGCGCTCGAAGAATAGTCGTTCCACTTGCCTGTTACCGTGTACATGCTGCCATAATCTTCACCGCCGGAGTCGTTTGGCTCGCCGGTTTCCCAATTCGTGTAGGAAAAAGTCTCGCCGTTTGCCCAGGCAAAAGTGCCCTCCGTCACCTCGTCCGTCAAGCCAAGCCAGGCAGCTGATATACCTGCGGCGGCAATGGTGGAGCGCAGGAAGGTGTTTTCCGCCGAAGTTGTCACGGTAGCCAAGTAGCCGGAGAGGTTGGTGGCAGCGATTTTTGCATTTGCCCAGGTGACGGTGCTGGTGGAGAGAAAATAATGATGCCCGTTGTGCGACCCCAAAAAGGTGAAGCCGCTGATTTGTGTAGGCAGGCAGGCGGTAGTTGGCAAGAAAGCAGTGGGCGTTGGGTAGCTCACCGGATTGATGCAAGTCGTAATGTTTTCGGGGCAAGTGACAGTGGGCGTCGGGTTGGTCACGGTCACGGTGAAGGAGCAGTTCGTGCCGTTGTAGCCCCAGGTGACAGTCGAAGTGCCCACCGGGAAAGTGCTGCCGCTGGCAAGCCCGCTAATTAAAAGGGGCGTGACGGGTTCTTCGTAGCCGCTGCCGGTTTGCATTTCCAGGACGTGCCGGAAAGAAGACCCGGTAGGATAGTCATTCCATTTGCCGTTGGCGGATAAGATGCACACGTAATCTTCGCCAGTGCCGTTGCCGTCGTTCGGCTCGCTGGAGTCCCAATTCGAGTAAGAAAATGCCTCGCCATTCGCCCAAACGAAGGTGCCTTCTGCCGTCTCGTCGTTCAAGCCAATCCATGCGGTTTGATTGGCGAAGAAAAGGGCTGCCGCCACGAAATTTTGCTCGCCGGAAGTGGTCACGGAAGCGAGGTAGCCGCCGAGGTTGTTGACGTTGGTTTTGGCGGTTGTCCAGGAGGAGTTTGAGTTGGAGAGAAAATAGTGATGCCCGTTGTAAGCGCCCAAAAAAGTGTAGCCGCTGAGTTGCGTAGGCAGGCAAGCGGTAGTAGGCAAGTAGGCGGTAGGCGTAGGATAATAAACCGTGGGGGCGCAGGAAACGATGTTGCCGGGGCAAGTGACGGTGGGCGTGGGGTTGGTCACGTTCACCGTGAACGAGCAATTCGTGCCGTTGTAGCCCCAGGTGACCGTCGAAATGCCCGCCGGGAAAGTGCTGCCGCTGGCAAGCCCGCTAACTAAGGTGGGCGTCACGACTTCTTCGTAGCCGCCGCCCGTTTGCATTTCCAGGACGTGCCGCCAGCTTTGGGAAGAACTCCAGTCGTTCCATTTGCCCGTTGCAGCCCAGTAGCCTGCGTAATCCTCGGATGTGCCGCCGGAGCCGTCGTTCGGCTCGTTGGCGTCCCAGTTCGAGTAGGAAAATGCCTCGCCATTCGCCCAGGCAAAAGTGCCTTCCGTTGTTTCGTCACTCAAGCCAATCCATGCGTTTTGACCGGCGGCGAGAAGGGCTGCTGCCAGGAAATTATTCTCGCCGGAAGTGGTCACGGAAGCGAGGTAGCCATCGAGGTTGGTGGCGTTGGTTTTGGCAGTTGTCCAGTTGGAAGTGGAGGTGGAAAGAAAATAATGATGCCCGTTGTAAGCGCCCAAAAAGGTGTAGCCGCTGAGTTGCGTGGGCAAGCAGGCGGTAGTAGGCAAGTAGGCGGTAGGCGTAGGATAATTAACCGTGCTGTTGCAGGAAACGATGTTGCCGGGGCAAGTGAGGACGGGCGTAGGGTTGGTCACGTTCACCGTGAACGAGCAGTTGGTCGAGCCGTAAGACCAGGTGACCGTGGAAGTGCCCGACGGGAAAGTGCTGCCGCTCGCCAAGCCTGCGGTGAGGACGGGGGTGACTGGCTCCGAAGCAGAACTTGGCGTTGCCAATTCGAGGATGAAACGGCGGGTGGTGGTCGAGTTGAGGTCGTTCCAAAGACCATTTGTGCCGATTTCAGCATAGTCCTCGCCGTCGCCTCCGTTGTTCGGCTCGCCGGAAGTCCAGTTGGTGTAGGTCTCGCTCTCGTTGGTTGTCCAGTTGAAATTGCCTTCGACAGCTTCGTCGGTGTAGCCAATCCAGTGTGAGTTGCCGCCTAAACCGGCAGTGATAAAAGCATTTTCACCGGAACTGGTAATCGCCGCCAAATTCCCGCCGAAGGAGGCGGCAGCCGTGTTTGCATTCGCCCAGGTAAAAGTCAAGTTCGAGCGGAAATAATGTTTGCTTCCGTAAGCCCCGATGAACGTGAAGCCCGAAAGGGTGGTGGGCAAACAGGCGCTGTTCGTAGCCGTGCCGGTGACGTTTTGATAAAAAACCGGGTTGATGCAAGTGGTGATGTTCTGCGGGCAATTCAATGAAATGGTAGAGCCGCTCGGCGTCACGCCCAACGCACTCGAAAGGATATTTTGACCACCAATGGAGCAAGTGATTTGGCACCTGTAATACATCGTTGTGGTCGCCGAAGGCGTGGACGAGAAGGTCGCAGCAGTTTCCCCGGCGATGTCCATATACGTTCCATTCGATGTGGTGGAGGATTTCCATTGATAAGTAAAAAGCGAGTTGTAGCTCGTGCTCAATCCCAGCGTGAAAGGATAACCCGTGCAAGCTGCCGGAGATGTCAGCACCGTATTTGAGCTGGAAGGCGTGGAGCAAGTGACGCAATCCACCGAAGCGCTCCAACCCGCCTCGGTTATCGAGCCGTCGGAGTCGAACAGGACGGTGAGCGAGCCGGTGGAGGAAATCAAAGTCGGAATGGAATTGCTGCCGGAGGGCCCGTAAAGCACGGGAGCGGAAGTGCTCGTGCCGTCGTAGATGGTGATGTCTTCGCAGCAGTTTTCCAAATCAACCGAGTTCCAGGTGATGCGGATGCGGTTGCTGGAACTGCTGGGGGTGAAGGTATGGACTAAGTATTCGCTGTTGGAATAGTTGCCGCCAGAGCCGCCGCTGTCGTAGAAATTAAAGGAGCAGCCGGTGCTGGTTCCGTTGGACATGTTGACGGTGGTTTGGGCGGAAAGGCTGAAAAATGTGAAACCTGTCAGCATTGCGATTGCAAACAGGTTTTTGCCCGTGGAGGAATTCGTACTTGCTTTCATGTGCGGTTGGAATTTTTAGAAAAGCAAGAACCGGCGGGAGGGAAAGGCTAACCGAAGTTTGTACCGACTCCGGTCAGCCGGGTTGAGAAGTACGAATTTCCCGCCTGCCAGCCCGTGCTTTTCTTATAGGCAAAAGTGCAGGCGGGAGTGGGTGGGGAGGGTTTGCTGTGGTTGCAGAAAGGTTGGCTGCTGTTACATTTGGCGAGAAGGTTTTCGCTCGTTACATGGAGGTTTGCTCTCGTTACTATCAAAATTGCCCAGACTGCAATAGCACAATCTGGGCGGACGCCGGACGAGCAGAGCGAGCAACTTGAAATCCGAATTGAACTAAAAATATTTTAGCTGCTGAAGGCGGCTATTCTTACTCTACCAGCACAAAACCGGCCCAGTGATATGGGTCTTTATACTTCCCTTTCATATTTTGCTGGGCTGTCCGAAAGGCTTCGGGAATGGATAGTCCATTTGATAGCCATTGTTGGTAAAAATCTGTCATCAACTCACGGGTAGATTGGTCGTTGACTTTCCAAAGGCTCATAATAAGGTACTTCGCTCCGGCAATTTTGAAGGCTCTTTGCAAACCATAAACCCCTTCGTTCCCTTCGATATCGCCCAAGCCGGTCTCGCAGGCGGAGAGCACGACGAGTTCTGTATTCGACAAATTCATCTGGCTAATTTCATAAGCAGTCAGGATGCCGTCTTCCCTGTTTTCAGGAGCCTTTCCGGTTGACCAGGCTTGTTGCGCCCCGGCAAGAATAAGCCCGGAGCGAATCATGGGGTTGTCTGACATTTTAAACACTGGCTCATCATTCCTCATTCCTCGACCTTCCTCCCTGTTTTTCGGGTCGGGGAAAAAGAAACCATGTGTGGCGACGTGAAGGATGTGGGGCGAAAGCTTGTTCATTCCCAAGCTGCGGAAAGATTCTTCCAGAGCGAGATAGCCGGTGTCGAGTTGCGTAGCCATGTGTGCCGATTGAAGGATTCGGCTGATATCTTGTGCTTCTGTTGCCGTGCCGGGCAAATAGTTCCAGGAGTCACCTCTGCTTATTGAATCGGTGTGTAAAGGCAATTCATCCGCTAAAGCCATACCTCTTGTAGAAGCGAGGAAATTATTCATGGCATTATTGATAGTCGTGCTATCTGCATCGTATCGAACCCCACCAACAATGAATGCATCGTTTCCGGTATTTTTAGTTGCATTTGGAATGACGAGTTGCCGGGTGCTGCCCAATAAAACCAATTTATGCCGTTCGGCAAAGGTCTCTACTTCATTCAGCGGGATAGCGCCCAAGTTGAGCTTGTGCAACAAGCCGGAAGGCGAGCAATAGACTGTTTTTATTCCCTGCAATTGCTCTTCCAACGGCTTCCAAATCAAATCATATAATGAGCTTTGTCTGCCTGCCGAATATAGCGCATTGATGCCCCTGATATTTCCACCTTTTGCACCTTTCAGCAACGGCGTTATTTCTCGCTCCTCGAATAAGGAAACAAAGAGCGGCGTTGCATCATCCGGTCTCAGCACAAGCGCAGCGTACATAATACTGTCGCTTTGCTTTTTGTCATAGTACCGGTAATGAATGAACTCTATTGCCGCTTCGCCAGCTTGTAATTTTTGCTGTACTTCCTGCCAGCGCACCTGCTGCATGGCTTCGCCATAACCTGCCACCGTCCTGGCAAGCTCTTTTTCGAGGTCGTCGGATTTGGCTTCCAGTTCGGGCGCATTTTTCCGCTCGGCGATGGGCTTGGTGTACTCGGCAGCGAGACGCCGCTTGTATGATTTTAGCAGGTTGTACTTTTCGGTGCTGATAGAATCGGAAAGCGCCAGACGTTTGACCTGGTTGGCAGCGCTTAGCAGAAAGCCTTTGTAAAACAGGCTGTTGTCGAAGCAGGTGGCGGCTGTTTTTTTCTTCCCTGTCAGTTGGGCAAAAGACAAAATTTGGTTCTGGTTTTTTGAAAATTTGTTGAGGTAACTGTTCAATTCCCGTTCTGAGAGATGGTGCAAAGCTTTTGTAATCAGCGTTTGATTTGTCGTGGCAAGTTCGTTGAAAAGCGGCTCGGCTTTTTCATAATTGCCCGTTTTACTGTACAAAACCGCGAGGTTGTTCAAATCTCTGGCATATTCGTAATGCTCTTTTCCCTGCACTTTTTCCTTGATGGTGAGCGTTTCCAAATGAAGCTGCTCGGCTTTTTTATAATTGCCCATATCCCCATACAAAACCGCGAGGTTGTTCAAAACCCTGGCATATTCGTAATGCTCTTTACCCAGCACTTTTTCATAGATGGCTTTGGCTTGCAAGAAAAGCAGCTTGGCTTTTTCATAATTGCCTGTATCAAAGTACAAAAGCGCCAGGTTGTTTAAACTTGCGCCATAATCGGGATGCTCTTTACCCAGCGCTTTTTCAAAGATGGTTTTGGCTTCCAAATTAAACAACTCGGCTTTTTCATAATTGCCCATCTGCCTGTACATGGACGCCAGGTTGCGCAGACTTATGGCATAGCGGGGGTCTGCCTTTCCGAAAGCTTTTTCCTTAATGACAATGGCTTCATGATAGAGCGGTTCAGCTTCTTTATAATTGCCCAAGTGTGAATACAGAAACGCCAGGTTGTTCAGGCTCTGTGCATAGTCGGGATGTTCTTTTCCCAGCGCTTTTTCCCGAACTGCTTTGGCTTCCAAATAAAGTGGCTCGGCTTTTTCATAATTGCCCTTCTCATAGTACAAATTCGCCAGGTCATTTAAATTGTCGCCATAATCAGGATGCTCTTTTCTCAATACCTTTTTCCGGATGTCAATAGCTTCAAGGTAGAGTGGTTCGGCTTTTTCATAATTGCTCAAGCCTGAATACAGAAGTGCCAGGTTATGCAGGCTTCGTGCATAGTCGGGGTGTTCTTTTCCCAGCGCTTTTTCCCGAACAGTTATGGCTTCCACATAAAGTGGCTCGGCTTTTTCATAGTTGCCCTTCTTATAGTACAGAAGCGCCAGGTTAAACAGGCTCCATGCATAGTCGGGGTGTTCTTTTCCCAGCGCTTTTTCCCGAACAGTTATGGCTTCCACATAAAGTGGCTCGGCTTTTTCATAGTTGCCCTTGTTTTGGTACAAAAGCGCCAGGTTATGCAGGCTCCATGCATAGTCGGCGTGTTCGTTTCCCAGCACTTTTTTCCGGATGTCGATAGCTTCAAGGTAGAATTGTTCGGCTTTTTCATCATTGCCTAATTTTGAATGCAGAAGCGCCAGGTTATGCAGGCTCGATGCATAGTCGGGGTGTTCTTTTCCCAGTGCTTTTTCCCGAACATTTTTAGCTTCCAAATGAAGCTGCTCTGTTTTTTCATAGTTGCCCTTGTTTTGGTACAAAAGTGCCAGGTTATTTAAACTGTTGGCATAATCGGGATGCTCTGTTCCCAGCGCCTTTTTCCGGACGGCAATAGCTTCAAGGTACCATATTTCAGATTCAGTGTAGTTGCCTTGGATAAAAAGCACCCTGCCATAATTGTGGCAGCAACTTCCATACGCAGCCGACTCCTGCCCCAATTTTTCAAGCGCAATTTTCTCGGCAGCGGCATTGACTTCCAGTGCTTTGTCAAAATCTCGCTTGCCACTGAGTGTTCGGGAAACCTGAATGAGGCTGTCCACCTCACGATTAACGGCAGCCGTATCCACCGCTTGTGAAATGCCAAGAAGTGGAAGCATAATTAACCCGAAAAGAATCCATGTTTTCATGTGAAATGCGGTTTTGATGAGTGGAAAAGGCTTCACTTTTTGAGTTTCCCAATCGTGAACTTCCCGGCATACACCACTTCTCCCTCCTGTTCGATGGTAAAGTAATATAGCCCCGGCTGGAATTTCAGGGGCTGCCGGACTTCAAAAGCCCAACCGGCGGCATCTTTTCCCCATTCCAAGGGCACGGAAAACAGTGGCTTGGTGGCATCCTTGTTGTTGAAAACAGCCAGGGCAAATGCTTCCGGTTCAGTTTCGGAGATGCCTTCCACCCTTCCGGCAAACAGGACGATGGCTTCTCTTTTTTCATTGAGCCTAAAGTCAGCGCCATTGGACGGGCTGCTGATTTTCACATCCATATTTTTGCTTCTAACGCCACTGCTCACGGCTGCTTCCATGGAAATATTGGGGATAAAATCTGCCGGGTCTGCCGCAGCGATGGGCAAATTCTCTTCAGGCTGCTGCTTTAGAGGAACAGTTTCTGTCGGAGTCTCCACCGGGACAGTATCCTTTTCTACACCTGGCACAGGCGAGGAATGCTGCTCCGTTGGCTGCGTTTCAATGGGTTGCTGCGATGATTTACCGGTGGGTGGCCTAAGCCAATACCATATTCCAATGCCAGCGAAAATAAGGGCAAGGAAGATTATCCATTTCCACCGGCTGTTCGGAAAACCGGGTTTTGGGTTGGATGCTGATTCATCCGGCGGCAGGCTTTCTTCCATCGCTTGTGCCAGGGCAGAACGAAGCCGCCACCTGCCGGGGTCGCTGAAATTTTCCTGCAACCCCCGGTGCAGTTCTACTTCCCGGCGGAATGCTTCGTCCTCCGCCATGCGCCGTTCCACCTCCCGGCGCTTTTCTTCGGGAAGGGCATTATCTAAGTATGATTCTATCAGGTTGAATAAGTCAATTTTTTCCATGAGCTTCATTATTTTGACGAGCGTCGCATAACTCATCGTACTCAGGATAACTCTTTACCAATTCCGTCAGGCGCTCTTTGCACATAAATTTCCGGCGGCGGGCATAGCCTTCGCTGGCGTAATCCATCTGCCGGGCTATCTCCTCCATGGTAGTCTTTTGAAAATAGAGCGAAAGCAGTTTTTGACAATTCTCGCCCAACCTTTCAAATGCTTTGTCGTAGAGTTTGCGTTGCTCCGACGCTGCATAATCCATATCGGGAAGCTCGCCGGTGCTGTATTTGATATCCTCCTGAATTGTTACTTCGGAAAAAGATTTTTTCTGTTTGCGGCTGCGCCACAAGTTTTTGCATACTGCATAAATATAGGTGCCGAACTGGCAGGTGAGCTGAAAACCCGGGTGCTTCGCTTTTTCATAAATAATCATTACCGCATCCTGAAACACATCTTTTGCGTCATCTTCCGTCCCGCCGTTTTGCTGAATCAAACTTTTTATAAGGGGAAAATTCTTTTGGTACATCTGCCGGAGCAAGGTGGAATCGCCATTTAAAATAGCGGCAACGTAGTCAATGGTCACCCAAGATTCTTCCATGAAGGAATGGATTAGTTCAAAAACCCTTTAGCGCAAATGTAATAAAGGAGCTTCGGCAAAAAGGGAACGCTGCTGAATTTTCAAGGCGCTAATCCTTCGGAAATTATTTTAAAAAAACTTTTGCAAGGCGTGTAACATCCCGGCGAGTGGTCAAATGGAGGTTCGTTCACCTGATAAAACAGGAAAACAATCACCTCATTTCTTCATCATTAAAATCTTGAGTTATGAAAACTTTCAAATTTCACATGTTCCAACTTTTCCCTGCGGGGTTCACCAAAGCCTCCGTTTTTGCGGCAATGCTTCTCTTTTCACTGAACGCTACTGCTCAGTGGACTTACGGCGCCATCGCCGTCTATCTCAACGCTGCCAATGCTGCCAAGAAGGTCGGCATTGGCACCAGCACTCCCAGCGCCAAGTTGCACGTGAAAGGCGGCGACTTCCGCCTCGACAACAACGCGCAGTTTTTTGACTTCAAAGTGGACGCCACGGGCAACCTCAAAATCCAGCGCAACGGCACGGCCACTGCCATGATTATTGGCGACAACAACGGCAACGTCGGCATCGGCACCACCACCGTCCCCAGTGCCAAGTTGCACGTGAAGGACGGCGACTTCCGCCTCGACAGAGGTGGGCAATACTTTGACTTCAAAGTGGACGCCGCAGGCAACCTCAAAGTCGAGCGCAACGGCACGACCACCGCCATGATTATCGGCGACAACAACGGCAACGTCGGCATCGGTACCACCACCGTCCCCAGCGCCAAGCTGCACGTTCGCAACGGCGACTTCCGCCTCGACAACAACGGGCAGTGGTTTGACTTCAAAGTGAGCGCCGTCGGCAACCTCAAAATCGAGCGCAATGGCACGACCAATGCCCTGGAAATTGGCGACGGCAGCGGCAGCGTGGGCCTCGGCGGCGCTCCAAACCCGCTCTACCGGCTCAAAATCTACGGCAGCGCACTCGCTTCCGGCGGCACTTGGGTAAGCTCGGACAAGCGCTTCAAAAACCAAATCCAAACCCTCGACGGCGCGCTGGACAAAGTGCTTGCGCTGCGTGGCGCCGAGTACGTGATGCGCACCGACGATTTCAAGCACCTGAATTTCAACTCCGGCAAGCAAATCGGCTTCATCGCCCAGGAACTTCAGGCTGTCTTGCCCGAACTTGTGCAGGAAGACGAAGGCTATCTCGCAGTCAATTACGATGGTGTCGTGCCGGTACTGGTCGAAGCGATGAAGGAGCAGCAAGCCCAAATCGAGGAAAAAGAGGATGCGATTTCCGCTTTGCAAACGCAGCTAAGCACACTGGAAACCCGCCTTGCCCACCTCGAACAACTGCTGTCGCAAGGTTCTACGGGTGACCGCAGCGATGCAGCGCCTGCCGCAGCCGGGGAAAAAGCGGAGGGCATCACCATTTTCCCGAACCCGAACAAGGGCAACTTCACAGTTTGCTTTGAGCCGGTGGAAAAAAACGCCACTGTGGTCGTGTTGGATTTGTTTGGAAGGGAAGTCTCCCGCCAAAGTGTGGAAACCGGTGCAAGCCAGGCTAAGGTCAATCTTCAGGGGAAACCTGCCGGCTCCTACTTTTGCCAATTGAAAGTGCTTGGGAAACCGGTGGCTTACGACACGACTTTGCTAATCGAGTAAACCTGCTTGAAAAAACAGTTTCACCTCCGAATAGCCCTTTTTGAAAATCGCCCATGCGCCGCGTAGCGCATGGGTTTTTCTTTTTTGACGCTCGACCTCTCTGGCATCGCCTTCTCAATCAGATTCTCTCCCGTCCGAGGTTTTAGGACAGTTCTGCACTACGATACTTGGCTGGGCGATGGGTTTGCTGCCGTAGCGTTCCCGCAATTTCCGGCGCAATTCCACCAGGTTTTCCATGCGGGCTAACAGCTCTTCGGTGTTGAACGGCTTGGTCAGGTAGTCGTCGGCGCTGGTGCGCAAGCCTTTCAGTTTGGACTCGATGACGGATTTAGCGGTGAGCAAAATGACAGGTATGTGAGCGGTTAACTCGTTGGTTTTCAATTCATCGCAGAGAGCGTAGCCGTCTTTTACGGGCATCATCACGTCGGAAATCACGAGGTCGGGCAGCAGTTCGATTGCCTTTTTTGCACCTTCTTCGCCATTCGACGCCTCGACCACTTGTCAGGCTCCGGCGATGGATTTTCGAATGAAAGTACGCAACTCGACATTGTCTTCGACGACCAGTGCCACCGGGCGTTCGGCTTCGGAAGTGAGGCGGCGAGCCGTGATTTTTTGCTCCGAAAATTCAGGGAAAAATGATGAAAACGTCCCTTGAGAGGGTCGTAAACATCCATGCTTTTGGTTTCCAACCCGATCCAGAGCCAGCCCCAGCTGTCTTCAAACAAGGCAGTCGCCGTGTTTTCAGCAATGGAAAATGGATTGAAGGAGGTGTTTTCGCCAAAAAAAAAAGGCGCCCCAAATGCCTCGGGACGCCTT
>CAZHLB010000029.1:0-20504 GCA_964533005.1 uncultured Saprospiraceae bacterium | reverse complement strand
CAATTGCTCATGGAAAAGAAAGTGCATGGCATGCTCATCGCAGAGCTAGACTTGTTCTTCTTGGCTAACCATCGGCGCCCTGATATAATTTGGCTGGCTGATGAGCAAACCTACGCCCTTGCCGATAAGGACGCCTACGAAGTCCCCGCCTTCGTCATTGAAATCATCTCCACCAACGACCAGATGAATGCCATGAAAAAGAAAATGGCAAATTATCGCACTGCTGGCGTGAAAGTGGTCTGGCACATTTTCCCGGAACTGCGGCAGGTGGACGTTTATTCCGGCAAGAGCCTGGACAAGATGAAAACCTGCACCGGCAAGAAACTTTGCTCCGCCGCACCTGCCCTGCCTGCCTTCGCCCTTTCGGTGGACGCCATTTTTCACAAGCCTGAAAAACCCCTCAAAACCGGCATCCCGACAGCGCCTGGCAAGTAACCAGAAAATTTTTTCTCAACCCTGGCAGCGACGGCGCACCCGCAATCGTATTAGTCTCGGTTTAAAGAAATAGGCGTTATTCCTGAAGGCAGTCCCTCATTTACTCTCACTAATTTGTAAATCATAAACGGGGACTGCCTTCATTTTTTTAGCTCACCAGCATCTCCTTTCCCGCAAGAAAAATTTCTCCAACCCGTCGCAGAAGCAATTTTGAATTAGGATGTTTGGGATGTCAAAGGATGTTAAGGATTGGGACGAAGGCGTCTTCGTCCCAATCCTTAACATCCTTTGACATCCCAAACATCCTAATTCAAAATTCCTGGCGGCATGAAGTTTTTCACAAAAAAATCAGCCCTGGCGCTTGCCCTCCTCCTCGCCGCAGCAGCAGCAATCGCAGTCTATCCGCATCTTTTCCAGTCAAAAATCAGCTACGAAACCCAGGTCAAACCCATCCTCAACAAGCACTGCCTCAAGTGTCATGGCGGCGTGAAAAAGAGCGGCGGTTTCAGCCTCATCAGCAGAGAGGAAGCCATCGTGCCGGTCAAAAGCGGCAAAATTCCCATCATTCCCGGTCACCCGGAAAAGAGCGAACTCATCCGCCGCATCAGCTTGCACGACCCGGAGGAGCGGATGCCGCAGGAAGCCCCGCCGCTCAAACCTTCCGAGATTTCCATCCTGAAAAATTGGATTGCGCAAGGCGCTGCCTGGGAAACACATTGGGCGTACAAGCTTGTAAAACAGGTTGATGTGCCCAAAAACAAGCGCCTGCTTTCCTTTTTTGGCGACGCCGAAAACGACTGGGCGAAGGGCGACCTCGACTATTTTATCCTCGAAAAATTGCGGCAGCACAAACTCGAACCTTCGCCCGAAGCCTCCAAAAACATCCTTCTTCGCAGGGTCAGCCTCGACCTCACGGGGCTGCCTGCGCCGGAAAATATTGCCCGTCAATTTTTGCAAGACAACTCGCCGGAAGCCTATCCCCGCCTCGTGGATTCGCTGCTCGCAACGCCTGCTTTCGGCGAGCGGTGGGCGGCGGTTTGGCTCGACTTGGCTCGTTACTCGGACACTAAAGGTTACGAAAGCGACTACCGCCGCAACGTCTGGCGCTATCGGGATTGGGTCATCCAAACCTTCAATTCTGGAATGCCTTACGACCAATTTTTGACGCAGCAAATGGCTGGCGACCTGCTCGCCGCCAAACTCCCGCCGACCAGCCCGGAAGCTGAAAATCGCTGGTTAGCAACGACTTACCACCGCCTCAGCAGCACCAACGACGAGGGCGGCACGGACAACGAGGAGTTCCGAACGGCAGCGGTGATTGACCGGGTGGCGACGACTTGGCAAGGTTTGCTCGGCACCAGTTTCGCCTGCGCCCAATGTCACGGGCATCCTTACGACCCCATCCGGCACGAGGAATACTATCAGTTTTTGGCTTTTTTCAACAACACGAGGGACGAGGATTTGCCAGAGGAATACCCCCTTCTCCGGCACTTTTCGGAGGCGGAATTGGAGCGGTTGAAAGGTTTGCAGACTTGGGTTTCCGGGCAAGTTTCGCCGGAAAAGGCGCAGGAAATTGCAACGTTTGTGCGCACCTGGCAGCCCAGCATCAACACCTTGTCGGCTGATTCGATGCAAAACGCTGACCTGTACGGAGCCTTCATGGGCTTGCGCCACGAAGGCAGCGCCCGCCTGCGCCACGTGAATCTGACCGGAAAAAACGAGTTGCTGTTTCGCTTTTACTCCAACCATAAAGGCGGTCGCCTGCAAGTTCGCCTCGACCGGGCGGACGGGCAGTTGCTTTTTGAAAAAACCTTTGCCCAGGCAGTTGACAAATGGCGCATCGAATCCTTGAATTTCAAAGAAGTGGCTGGCGTCCACGACCTGTTTTTCAGCTATTCCAATCCAAAAATCAAGCTCGCCGACGTTGGCGTTCTGGTGGATTGGCTGCGTTTTCAAAAGCCTTTTCCCGGAAAAAGCAAGCCTGGCTACGAGGCGCAACACGCTGCCTTTCAGGAACTTGTCGCCGCCGAAGTAAAAACTACGCCCATCCTTTTCGAGAACCCGCCCGACCAGCGCCGCACCACCCGCATCTTCGACCGGGGCAATTGGCTGACGCCAACAGACACCGTTTCACCGGGTACGCCGGGTCTTTTTTCACCGCTAAAATCAGCCTCGCCTGACCGCCTCGTTTTGGCTAATTGGCTCGTCAGCAAAGACAATCCATTGACTGCCAGAACTTTGGTCAACCGCCTGTGGGCAGAACTTTTTGGTCAAGGCATCGCCCCGACGCTCGAAGACCTCGGCTCGCAAGGCATCCCGCCGACCCACCCTGAGTTGCTCGATTGGCTTGCCTGGCGATTCATGAACGACCACAAATGGAATTTCAAAGCCATGCTGCGGGAGCTTGTTTTGTCGGCAACCTATCGCCAAGACTCGAAAGCCACGCCTGAATTGCTTGCCGCCGACCCTCAAAATCAATGGCTCGCACGAGGCAGCCGGGTGCGCCTGAGCGCCGAGCAAGTGCGTGACCAAGCGCTTGCCGTGAGCGGCATTTTGAGCAAAAAAATGTACGGCGAGCCTGTCATGCCGTTCCAGCCGGAAGGCATCTGGAAGTCGCCGTACAACGGCGACGTTTGGAAATTGAGCGAAGGCGAAGACCGGCACCGGCGCTCGGTTTATACCTTCTGGAAACGCAGTTAGCCTTACCCTTCGGCGATGATTTTCGATGCCGCTGACCGCAACGTTTGCTCGGCTCGGCGGGTGCGCACGAACACGCCGCTGCAAGCCCTGGTCACGCTGAACGACGAGGTGTTTTTTGAAGCGGCTTGCCACTTGGGAGCTTGGATGAAACAGCAAAAAGGCAATGCTGCGGCGCAAATTAGTGCAGGCTACGAGCGGGTCATTGGGCAGGCGGCGAGCCAGGAAAAGCTGGCGGTTTTTGAAAAATTGCACCAGGCGGCGCTGGCAGAATTTCAGTCAGAAAAGGCGAGTGCAGGGGATTTCTTGCGCCTGCTCGAAGGCACGAAAGATGCGGAAACGGCTGCGCTGTCGGTGGTCGGCAATGCTATGCTGAACCTGGATGAGTTTGTGATGAAGAATTAGAGGCTCACGTTTACGAAACTTCAAAAGTTTCGTAAACGTAAACAGTAAATTATTCCCGATCAATTACTCTCACACCTTTGGATGTTAAATGAAAAAGCCGACCCGATTTTTTCAATCATTCATTGTCTTTGCATTGCCCTTCTCAGTTGCAGTTTATTCCATTTGGTACTGGTCTTCGAGCCACGGGGAATTGGCTACCTGGTATAAAAATATTCACCCATTCTTTTACAAATCCGAGGCTTGGGAAACTTCCTTTTTCACTGAAAACGTGAAAGTTACAGGCAATTGGTGGTGTGCTGCGGCGATGTTGGCAGCCATTGTTTGGGTTGCTATTTTCTGGAAAACGAGGCTGCTTGACTTGCCAAAAATAACCCTGAAAAAACGCCCGGTTTTAATTTATTTAAGCATTGTGGTGGCAGCTATTTTACTCTTCCTCGTTGCCAATATGCGCTCCGCATATCATGCAACGGATGAAGTCTTTTCCACCCTGAATTTTGCTGCGTTGCCGACTTTTCAGACCATATCATATTATCCCCTGCCCAATAATCATATCCTATTCAATACCATCAACGGCTCGTTGTTTTGGGTGGAAGATATGGTGCAATCGGGGCAGATTATTTCCATGATTTGCTACATGGCGACGCTCTGTTTCACCTGGTTTTTTTTGCAAAAATATGTGGTGACTGCCTGGCTAAGAGGCTTGATTTTGCTGGTGCTGGCGCTGCAATTTCCAGTTTGGGGTTTTTCAGCGCAGGCGAGAGGATACGAGTTGTTGCTGTTGCTGAGTTGCCTGAGCCTCGGCACTTTTTGCGCATATTTTTCGACGGCGGGGAATAACCTTTCCGAAAGTTCCAAACTTTCGGAAAGGTGGGTACTCGCACGCCATCTTGCCTGCAACGTGGCGGGAATTTTGACTTTGCCGAGCTATATTTATTGGTGGCTCGGCTTGCTGCTCGCAGCCATTATTATTCAAATTATTGACCGGCAATTTGACAAATCATATCTGCGAATTTCCGCCGCCGGTTTTGCTGCGAGCCTCATTTTTTACCTGCCATTGCTCAGTTTTTCCGGCTTGGCTGCGCTCACCGAAAACAGATATGTGCAGCCTGAAAAAACTTCCGCCTGGCTTTTTTTGACGCATCTCAATGACCAAAATTATTTAAATGGCTTGTTTTCGGAGTGGTTTTGCACGGATAATTCAAGCCCGGTTTTAGGTGCTGTTTGCCTGCTGTCGACCTTGATTTTGCTGGTTTTTTCGAAAAAAGACAGGCAGCGGCAAGTCTTCGGCATCACCTGTTTTTCTATGTTTTTTGCGTTCCTGGCAATGGCTGTTTTTATGTTGAAATTGCCCTTTTACAGGAATTTGATTGCGCATGGCTACCTGGCTTTATTGGCTGTATTGATTGCCATTGCACCGTATTTCCGGTCGAAAACAATGCAGGCAATACTTGCCGTGTCACTGTTGGTTTTTGCAGGATATTCGGGCTGGAAAAATTATCACCGGCTGCCCGAACATCTTTATTACTACAGCGTCGGCGCATATTTTCAGCAAATTAGTCAATGCGATATTGAATTTGAGCCGGGCAGCACGATTTACCTCGATGACGAATGCTTTTATTGGCACCATGTTTTGCAGAAAAAATACCCGGCGCATGAATTGAAAATTGACTGGAATAAAGGCAGGTTCAACGAGCAAGATTACTGCGTGATGCCGCTCGATTCATTGCCGCCGGGAAAGGCGTATGAATTGGTTAAAGTTTGCGGTGAGCACCAAGTGTTTCAAAAATCTCAAATCGACAAGCATTAAAAACCGGTAGCTCGTTCGACCATTGTTTTTATCCAGTTTGAAAACCTCGGGCATTTTTCCAACAACTGGTGAAAGCCATTTTCCTGGATGATAACGTTGCCATAAAGCACTTTCCTGTACTCGGGTATGATTTTCTTAAGCCGCTTAGAAGGTGCTGTTTCAGGATGGTTGTTGATGTCTTCAGGGTTGGGAAATATGTCTATTACAGCCTGGATTTGTTGCAATTGTTGTTTTGCAAAACCGGAATATTCAAATCCTTGCAAGTCGGTGAATAGCAATGCCTCAAACTCGTGTAGCTGGATGTAAGGTAGATAGCGATGGTCTTCAAGGTCAGTTTTCATTGCTTCTTCCAAGAACTGCACTCGCTGAACGGGGTAGGGAATTTTTAATGCCTCGTCGTATTTCGGAAATGAAGTAGGCAGTCGGAAAAAGTCAAGCAGGCTAGAAATGACGATATCTTTTTCCTGCTTGAGGTAGCGCTCGACGTTATTCCTGAATTTGCCATAACTGCCAATGCCGCCTTTGAAACCTGGGCTGGTTGTGATTTTAATGCCCCTCACATCATAGATGTCGAACCCTTGTAAATAAGGATGAAGAGAGGACTTAACAAATTCTTCTTCTGTCTCGCCCTCGACAACGATGATAACTCGTCTGCTCATGGTCTACCTCCTATTACGTTTTTATCCCACAACTCGCCAAGGGAATATTCTTCCAGCCAAGAAGCAAGTTGTTCTTCATTCTGCCGCTTGAAAACTGATTGTTCGTTTTCTCTTTCCACCACAATGACATCATCTGGTGAGAAATGATTAAGCAGGGTGATGGATTGCGTAGAAATGATGATCTGAGAATGGGTGGAGACGCTCTTTATCATGCCCGCTAACTTGGCGATGGCGAATGGGTGGAGGCCGAGTTCAGGTTCGTCAATGATGATTATGGGGGCAGGGTTGGGCTGTAATAACAGTGCTGTCAGACAAATAAATCTTAGAGTACCATCAGATAAGCTATGTGCATCAAAATAATGGTCAGACCCCTGCTCTTTCCAAACTAAACTAATCTTATTTTTATCCAATTCATCAGGAGCTAAATCAAAATGGCTAAAAAATGGTGCTACCGAATGGATGGTTCTCTCAATTAGACCAAGTAATTTTGGCTCGGTTTCTTTTATTTTATAGAGTAATGCGGCTAAGTTACTCCCATCACTTTTTAATGCTCTATTATCATTCAAGTTATTAGGAATCTTCAATGAAGATTCCTTAGATGTATCATGAAAGTGAAAAACTTGTAATGATGAGAGAAAACTCCTCAAATATTCTTCTCTTTTCTTGTCGCTCTCGACGACCCAACTTTCTTCCAATCCTGATTTTTTTCGATTATGCCATACATTCCAAAGATAATCGCTTGACTCCTCTAATATGAAGGAGTAATCTTGGGTAGGAGAAAGTTTAATTGAATATCTATTGGCTATGCCTTGTCCTAATTTGTAATTGAATTTTAATTCTCCAAAAATAAATGGAGACCTCTTACTTCCATAGTACAAAAAGCTCTCACTTCGACCATTGGTTTTTACATAATGTTGGAGTCGAAGGACAAATATCTCATTGACTAACTTGAAAAAGCCAATAAAATTTGATTTTCCCACCCCATTGGGACCAATCAAAACATTTATCTGCGAAAGCTCGACCTCAGCTTCCCGAATAGACTTAAAGTTTTGAATGTGAACAGTTTTTATCGGCATGGCGGCAAAGTTACATATTCCTTCGATACTGCCCCCCAACTTCATAAAGCGCCTGCGTCACCTGCCCCAACGAGCAAGTTTTCACCGCCTCCATCAGCGCCTCGAAAATATTCAGATTGTGCAGCGCCGCCGCCTGCAAACTTTTCAGAGCTTCAAAACCCTTGTCGCCACTCGCTTTTTGCAGGTTTTGCACGGTCTCGATTTGTGCCAGCTTTTCCGCTTCGGTGCTGCGAATGACTTCTTTTGGCAATATCGTAGGCGAGCCATTTTTGGATAAAAAGGTATTTACGCCAATAATCGGATACTCGCCGGAGTGCTTCATATTCTCGTAATACAGGCTTTCTTCCTGTATTTTTCCACGCTGATACATGGTTTCCATGGCGCCCAAAACGCCGCCTCGCTCGGTAATTCTGTCAAATTCCGAAAGCACCGCTTCCTCCACCAAATCGGTCAATTCTTCAATGATGAAGCTGCCTTGCAACGGGTTCTCGTTTTTCGCCAAACCAAGTTCGTGGTTGATAATCAATTGAATAGCCACTGCCCGGCGAACACTTTCCTCCGTCGGCGTGGTGATGGCTTCGTCGTAAGCGTTGGTGTGAAGCGAATTGCAGTTGTCGTAAATGGCATACAATGCCTGCAACGTGGTGCGGATATCGTTGAAATCAATTTCCTGCGCATGGAGCGAGCGACCGCTCGTTTGGATATGATATTTGAGCATTTGGCTGCGCTCGTTTGCGCCATATTTAAGCTTCATCGCTTTTGCCCATATTCGCCGGGCGACCCTGCCAATCACGGCATATTCCGGGTCAATGCCATTGCTGAAAAAGAAGGATAAATTCGGTGCAAAATCATCAATATTCATGCCCCGGCTCAGGTAATATTCCACGAAAGTAAAACCATTGGCGAGGGTGAATGCCAATTGCGATATCGGATTTGCGCCTGCCTCGGCAATATGATAGCCGGATATGCTCACCGAATAAAAGTTGCGGACTTTATTTTCAATGAAATGCGCCTGCATGTCGCCCATTAATTTCAAGCTGAATTCAGTGGAAAATATGCAGGTGTTTTGCGCCTGGTCTTCCTTTAAAATATCGGCTTGCACCGTGCCCCGAACAGCAGACAGAGCTTTGGCTTTCAATGGATTGTAAACATCCGGCGGCAATATTTGGTCGCCCGTCAAGCCGAGCAAAAGCAAGCCTAATTTGTCATTTCCTTCAGGAATTTCGCCGTGATATGTTGGTCGTGGAAAGCCCCGGTCGTCATATAATTCCTTCAATTTCGCCTCCACCAAATGCTCCAATTTATGTTCGAAAATGTACCGCTCGCATTGCTGGTCAATCGCCGCATTCATAAAAAAGGCGCATATCGTGGCGGCGGGCCCATTGATGGTCATGCTCACCGATGTTTTCGGGTCGCATAAATCGAAGCCGGAGTATAGTTTTTTAGCGTCGTCGAGGCAGCATATACTCACGCCGGAGTTGCCGATTTTGCCATAAATATCGGGGCGATGGTCGGGGTCTTCGCCGTACAAAGTCACGCTGTCGAAGGCGGTCGAGAGGCGGTTGGCGGGCATTCCGTGGCTCAAATAATGGAAGCGGCGGTTGGTTCTTTCGGGCGCTCCTTCGCCTGCAAACATGCGGGTCGGATCTTCGCCTTTGCGCTTGAACGGGAAGACGCCCGCCGTGTACGGGAACTCGCCCGGCACGTTTTCCTGCAAGCTCCAGCGCACGATTTCACCCCAATCTTTGAACCGGGGCAGGATGACTTTCGGGATTTTTGTGCCGGATAGCGACTTCCATTTTGTCGGCACTTTCACCTCCTTGCCACGCACCAGATAGACGAATTCGTCGCTGGCATAATTGGCTTTTTTGGCTTCCCAGGTTTCGAGCAGGCGCTTAAGCTGGGCGTCCAGGTTTTCCTGCTCGGCGGCGGAAGTTTTTTTCAAAACTTCGACGGCTTCTTGCGGCGCACCGGGTTGATTTTCAAGCGCTTCGACGGCAATTTTTAGCCCGAAAAGTTTCCTCGCCACGTCCTCTTGCTTCGCTGCCCACTCGTCATATTTCCGGTTGTTTTCGCTGATTTCCGACAAGTAGCGAGTGCGGTGCGGCGGGATGATGTAGATTTTTTCGCTCATTTCTTCCGGCGCATGGAAGTCCGAGCGGAAGGCTGCGCCGGTTTTTTCCGACAGCGTTTTCATCAGTTTGGCGTAGAGAACGTTGGTGCCGTGGTCGTTGAATTGCGACGCAATCGTGCCAGTCACCGGCATTTCTTCGAGTGGCTCCGAAAACAACTGATGCGCCCGCTGAAACTGTTTTCGCACGTCCCGCAAGGCATCGAGCGCCCCCCGCTTGTCGAACTTGTTGATGGCGATGAGGTCGGCAAAATCAATCATGTCAATCTTCTCCAATTGCGACGCAGCGCCAAATTCGGGGGTCATCACGTAGAGCGCAACGTCCGAATAATCAACGATTTCCGTGTCGGATTGCCCGATGCCGCTGGTTTCCAGCACAATCAAATCGTAGCCCGCCGCCTTCAAGATTTCCACCGCCGACTGCACGTGTTTCGACAGCGCCAGGTTGCTCTGCCGGGTCGCCAGCGAGCGCATGAAAACCCGGTCGTTGTTCACCGCATTCATGCGGATTCGGTCGCCAAGCAGCGCCCCTCCGCTCTTTCTTTTCGACGGGTCAACGGAAATGATGGCGATGGTTTTGTCTTGAAAATCAAGCAGGTAACGCCGCAGAATCTCGTCCACGAGGCTGGATTTTCCCGCCCCGCCGGTGCCGGTGATGCCGAGGACGGGCGTTTTTTTCAGCGCCGGATTTTTCTGAAAAACCGCCTGCAATTGCGGTCGGATGGCGGCTTCGAAATGCGCCGTGTCATTTTCTGCGGCGGAAATCAGGCGGGCGATTGCCACCGGGTCTTTGCTCAAAAATTTCTGCACTTCGCCATTCAAATTCACACCAACCGGGAAGTCGCACTGCTTCAAGACATCATTTATCATGCCTTGCAAACCAAGTTGCCGCCCGTCGTCGGGCGAGTAAATCCTGGCAATTCCATATTGCTGCAATTCCTGAATTTCTGCGGGCAATATGGTGCCGCCGCCTCCGCCAAAAATCTTGATATGGCTTGCGCCCTGCTGCTGCAGCAAGTCGTGCATGTACTTAAAAAACTCGATGTGCCCACCCTGGTAGCTGGTGATGGCGATGCCCTGGACGTCTTCTTGGATGGCGGTGTTGACGATTTCCTGCACGGAGCGGTTGTGCCCCAGGTGGATGACCTCTGCGCCGCTGGCTTGCATGATGCGGCGCATGATGTTGATGGCGGCATCGTGCCCGTCGAAGAGGCTGGCGGCGGTGACGATGCGGATTTTATGCTGCGGATGGTAGGGATGGATTTGTTGCATGATTTTTATTTGGTTAGGCGGCTTCCGGGGGAAATTCGGGCGAAAAGCTGACAGGTGGAAAACGGCTGATTTTGCTGGAAAAAATGAAATTTTTTCCAGCAAAATCAGCCGTTTTCCACCTGTCAGCTTTGGGCTGTATTCAAAACAATTCTGGGAAAAAATGGCTGAAAAGGGCGGGCAAAAGTAGGAAAAATGGGATGGCAGGAGGAAGGAAACGAGTTGGGCAAGCCGCTCTAAAGACCCGGATATACAAGGCAGCCAATACACAACATGCCCACCAGGCAGCCCGTAGTACGTTGCGTTTTTTCAGGTATATGGCTGCCATGTGTAACCCCAAAAAAAAAAATCCCGGCTGATGAGCCGGGAACCTTGACAGTATACGTATCGCAGTCACCTTATTCCTCGTGGAATTGCTCGTCCGCATTGCTTCACGCTGCTTTGGGCGGTTAGCAAAAATAATTTTTATCCAAGCTGACACAGTTTATTGAACACTACCACAAAAAATCTTAAACCTTGTCTACCTTGCCGGAAACTTTAACCTAATCACTCCCCGCCAATGATTTGTCCAAAGCCTTCTCCTCGCTTATTGCTGTTGACCGGGTCCGGCAATTTTTCTATTCTGCTCTTGCTTTCCACTTTTTTAAAGCGACGACGACCGCTCGCTGATTTCTATACGAAGCGATAAAAAATTTCTTCCTGCCTGCCTTGCAGCTGAGAGCAGCCTTGTGAAAAAGGTCGCATTCAGCAATTGGACAAGCTAAAAACGAAAACAATGAGGTGCGTCTACTTGCCCCATATGTGTCTTGCCCTGCTTCAATTCAGCCTTTTCTTTCCTGCCTGCTCCTCCTTCGGGCAAAAAAAACCTCCCGAAAATCAACCGGGAATCGCTGGCAAAATCATTGGAAAAAGCGACGTGATGGGGCAACCTGATTACCCGTTGCGCGGGGTGGTTTTCATGGTTGCTCCCGAGAAAATGAAAACGCTGCTCGCTCAAATCGGGGCTGAAGCTAAGTACACACTGCATCCCATGCTTTCCTATTCCTTCACGGAAGAATCCTTCCAACAATTCGCCAGGAGCCACGCCCTCGCCGAAACCAATGGAAATTACTACTTGGAAGTCCCGCCTGGCGACTGGTGGCTTTGCTTGGGAAACATTGGGACAAGCCAGACAGCATTGACCTTTCCCATTGAGTTGAATGGTTGCGGATTGGTAAAAGTGGAGGCAGGAAAGCCGCTAAACAAAGACATCACCTGGGGAGAAGGAGGCTTTGGTTTGAAGTGAAACCACATCGAGCACAAAGCATTCATCCTCCAAGTTTTTCAATCCATTTTTTTCACTAAATCTTCCTACCCATGGAAAAATGCCTTACCAACCTCAGACGCCTCCCGGCGGCGCTACTGGCAGCCGCCTGGTTGGCAGCATGCACTTTGAATTTTCAAAGCCTGCACGCACAACCTGCCAGTTCCGTTGATTTCGGCTTTTGCATGAACGGCTCCGGCAGCATCAGCCCTGCCGATTTCGCTTTGCAAAAAGCGGGAATTCAGGCAGCCTTGCAAAATGCCCAGGTTTTCCCGCGTGACGGAAGCATCGGCTTCACGCTGGTGCAGTACGCCAGCGGCACGACCCAGGTGCACGTGCCGTACACGGTTATCAGTTCGGAGGCGGCGGCGCAGTCCATCATCTCCCAAGTCAATGCCATCGTGCAAATTCAAGGCTGCACCAACCCTGGCAATGGCATCAACGTTGCCATGAACCAGTTGGTGACGAACGGCGGGGCGAACAATCAGAAGATAATTTGCCTGTTCACCGACGGCTTGCCCAACTGCGGCGCAAGCACCCCCGGCGCCATTGCCAGCGCCCAAGCCAATGGCTTAGACAGGTTCACGGTCATTGCCGTGGAAGACCCACCGTTTTATTTCGAGCCTGATTTTCAAGGTTATTACGGCGGCTTGGTCTTTGGCGGCGGCGCCGTTACGGTGGCGGTCAACTCGACGGAGTTCGCCAATTTCGTGGGCAATACCTGCCTGTTCGCCGACGTGGAATTGACGGGGCTGGAGGTCAACCAAGCCATCCAGGATTTGCACAATATGGTCGAATTGGTGCAGGGAAAAACGACTTACGTGCGGGCGCACATCAAATCTTTGACGGGGCAGCCCGCTCCCACGGCTGCAAGGCTTCGGGCATACCAAGGCGCTTCTGAATTGTCGGGTTCGCCTTTGACCGCCATGAATGCATCCAATTTTACGGCCCAAACCAACCCCGACCGCACGGTCTGGAATGAAAGCCTGAATTTTCAAATCCCAAGCTCGTGGGCAAACGGGACGGTGCGCTTCAAAATAGAAGGGGTTGGCGGAGGCTTGGATTGCAGTGAAGAAGCGGGACCTACGGTGGATGATTGCCAAACCACCGTACCCTTTTTGGCGACTGACGAGCCGGATGTGGAATACGTCAGCATCGTGTGGACGGATGCTTCGAGCACAAATTGGGCACCCAGTTCCACAGACATTACAATTCTTGACCGGCGGTTGGAAGCTATTTATCCCGTAAGCGATGTGAATGTCAGGAGCTCCACGCTTGCCTGGACGGGAACAGTTCCGCCCCCGCTGGCTGACGTGAACGCAAGTCTTGCCTGGAGACGCCAGCGAGATTCTTGCTTTTCCAACATGGGCTGCAACAGGATTTATTATGGCGTCTTGAAAGGTCCCAATGGAAGCGCTGGCGGCGGCGTGGCGGCTGGCATTCCCAGTTCCGTCTCCTGCGGGTACATGCCAGACGCAGCGCTGGTGCGTGGGCGCAACCGGCACGCCCATGAAATTGGGCACAACTTGAACCGCCATCATACTCGCCAGGCAAATGGAAGTGGTTTCTGCGGAGAAGTGTCGGGCAACGCTGCCCCTACCTTTCCTTATTCCGCCAACATTGGCGGTTTGCGCGCAACCATTGGTCCTATGGGTGCCGGCGCCGACACAATTGTCGGGCTTGACCATTGGCTGCTTACCATCGGCGATTTTAGCAACGGCGTAGTGGACCCCACCCAGCACTTTGAGTTGATGAGTTACTGCGGCGCTAACTTTCGCTGGATTTCCGATGTCACGTACGAAGGGCTTCGCTCGCGCATCAACACACTTTTCATGCCGCCCCCACCATCCTTCCTGCAAGAGTACGTGGTGATGAGAGGGTTTGTCAACTTCAATAACAACACGGTTGACTTCCATCCTTTCGGCAAAATTTCCACCACTGGGCAACCGCCTTCCCCACCTGCCGGCGATTACGACCTGGTGTTGAAAAACGCTAGCGGCAGCGTGCTTTCCACTATTTCTTTCGAGCCGGATGAGTTGCATGCAGACGACCCTGGAGTTGACCCTGGCTTGGGCATTTTTCTCATCCCGGTAGTTGTCAATCCCAACATCAAGCAAGTGGAAATCCGCCACAACGGCACACCCATCGGCTCGCTGACTGCCAGCAACAATGCGCCTACCGTCACCGTCACCTATCCCAATGGCGGCGAATTTTTGAGCGGAAACCAGGTGACCATTCAATGGACGGGCGCTGACGTGGATGGAAACACGCTCGCCTACGACGTGCAATACAGCAAAGACAACGGCGCAAATTGGCAAACCCTCGCCGTTGACCATCCCAGCCAAAGCCTGACCGTGCCACTTTCCGAATTGGCGGAGACCTCGTTGGGTTTAATCAGGGTGTATGTAAGCGATGGTTTCCATTCTTCTTCCGACCAATCCAACGCCACCTTCACCACGCCCAACAACCCTCCTCAAATGACCCTTGTCTTGCCTTTCAACAATGCCGCTTTCGTTGGCGTCCAGCCTGTTTTTTTTGAAGGTTTCGCCAACGACAAAGAGCAAGGCGCCCTCCCCGGCGCCAGCATCTCCTGGTCGAGCAGCCTCGACGGCTTCCTCGGCGCCGGCACTTCTTTCTACATCACTGCCGACCAACTCGCCGAAGGCAACCACACCATCACTGCCACCGCCACCGACGGTGGCGGCTTAACCGACCAGGAAAGCGTCATCATCAACGTCACCCGCATCGGCGGTCCCGGTTGCGGGGTGGAAATCTGCAACGGCTTGGATGACGACTGCGACAACCTCATTGACGACGACGACCCAAGCGTCACCGGCGCTTCGATGTGGTATGCCGACAACGACGACGACACCTACGGCGACGCCACCAACGCCCTCGCAGGTTGCGACCAGCCTGCCGGATACGTCGGTAACCAAACCGACTGCGACGACGACAACGCCAACATCCATCCGAATGCCACCGAGCTTTGCAACGGGCAGGACGACAACTGCGACAATATCGTGGATGCGCTGACCTACGTCGGCAACGTCACCTTGACCACGCAAACGCAGGTGAACAATTTCGCTGATTGTTACGCCGTCATCCAGGGCAACCTGGTCATCAAAAATGCCGTCATCAATAATTTGGCGAACCTGGAAAATCTGACCCAGGTCACTGGCAACCTCACCATTCAGCAGACCAATTGCCTCAACCTGAATGGATTGCAGAACCTCGCCAACGTGGGTGGCACGGTGCTTATCAAAAACAATTTCCTGCTGAATTCGCTGGATGGAGTGGAAGACCTCGCCAGCGTGGGCGGCAACCTGAATGTTTACTACAATTCGAAACTGAACGATTGCTGCGCCATTTACGACCTAATCAACGGCGGGGTGAGCGGCTCGAAAGCCATTTATTTCAACAAGACCGGCTGCGACAACGAGGCGCAAATCAACGCCAACTGCGCCGGCAACGCCTTGCCACAATCACCCTCCGACGGTCCAGCTTTGAAACCCATCCAACTGGAGCCGCAGCATCAAGCTATCCTGCTCTCGCCCAACCCGGCGAGCCAATCGGTCAACCTCATTCTTGATTTGGAATACGATTTTGGCTTCGCCCAGGTGTTCGATGCAACGGGCAAACTTGTCGAAACAAGGGAACTGTTGGCAAGCAGCGACTCGCATGGCTTTGAGGTGAAGGCTTGGCAGCCAGGCATTTACCTTTTCAAGGTGAATTTGGACGGGAAGATTTTCTCGAAGAAATTGATGGTCGAGTGAAATGACTCGAATTTTAAGGGCTGAAAAAGAGTGCCGAGCCGACTGGCTCGGCATTCTTTTTTTGTTCAAGTCGGAAGCATTTGGGGGATTTCTTCGAATCAGTTTGGGACTTGACACACTTTTAAGTAGTTGAGTAGAATTAAACAGCACTTTTTTTCTTTCAACACATAGTCACATAGTTCACATAGTTCTGATAATCAAAAAACTATGTGAACTATGTGACTATGTGTTGAAAGAAAAAAGTGTTGTTTCAATTCGTCTGACTACTTATGAACACGCTCTCGCAAATCCTGAAATCAGCCACACCATCAACAATCATGTAATCGTCAAGCAGAAAAGTGTAAACCGAGAAATCAAGCATCCCCATCTTTTTCAGATGACATTTCTTGGGCGCTCACCTCGCCAAAGTCACATCTCCCACCAACCTCCGCTCCTCGAACTCAAACGCATTCCCCCCGGTAGGGCAGCCCACCCAAATCACGTAAACGTAAACGTCCGATGCCGCCTCCTTCCCGTCCTGTTTACCGTTCCACGGCTCCGTTCCTTCGTAAACTTTCTGCCCCCACCTGTTCCAGATTTCCATCGAAAGCACCTGCTCTCCGCCGGGCGTCACCACGCTGAACGTGTCGTTCACCCCGTCGTTGTTGGGCGTGAAAATGTTGGGGACTTCGGCGTCTTCCTGCTCGCAGAGGAAAGTCGAAACCGTTGATTTTGAAACAGTTGAGCGGCAGCCCACGCCATTTTCGACCGTGACCGAATAATCAAAAATACCCGCCTCCGTCAGCGAATCCGTGCAGTTGGGTAGCCCATCGCACTGCCCCGTCAAGTTGCCGCCGAACCAAAAAATGCTGTCAAAATCAGTCGGCTGAATGCTCAGGTTGACCAAGTTGCCGAGGGCGGTCGTGTCCGCCAAAATCAATTCCACCTGCGGGCTTGGTTGCACTTCGAGGTTCAGGCAGAGCGTGCTGTCGCAATTGTTTGAGCCGGGATAGCTTTGGCAAAACGTGCCCGATTCGCTCAAAACCATGCCCTCGAAAATCACCGTGTCGCCCTCGCAAATGACCAAGCCGGAAAACGTCGTATCAATTACCGGCTTGACAATCAACTCGATGCAATGCAAACTGTCGCAGCCGCCGGTGGCGGAAAGGGTGTCGCTGCAATAAATTCCAGCCTGGTTTATCGCCTCGCCGAACAGGGTCGCCGACTCGCCTTCGCAAATTTCCACCGGGTTGCCGATGGTCAAAATCACGCCGGTCGTCACGCTCACCGTCACCGAATCGCTGTCCGTGCAGCCCATGCCGTCGTCGCCGGTGACGACGAAAGTGGTGGTCAAATTTGGGCTGACGGTGAGGCTGGAGCAGGTCGGCGGGTCGTTGCAGTCGCCAACATTTGGCGACCAAACGTAACCCTGTGCGCCGCTCGCTTGCAGGGTCGTGGACGTTCCGAGGCAGATGGTCAGGTCGGCTGGGGCGGCGACTTGGAGGTTTGTTCCGAAGGAAATTTCCACCGCATCCTGCGCCGTGCAGCCGCTCGTTTCGTCGGTGACGAGCAGGGTATAAACTTGTGTTTGTTGGTTCAAAATCAATGGGTTGTGCGTCGCCGGGTTGCTCAACGCAGGCGCTCCGCCGATGCTCGCAGGCGACCAGAGGTAGGCGTAATTTTCATCGAAAAAGGCATTCAATTGCGCCGCCCCGCCGGGGCAAAAAGTCGAGTCCGACCCTGCGTTTGCCACCGGCAAAACATTGACCACGACCGTCGCCGTGTCCGCGCCGGAGCAGCCAAAGGCGTCGGTCACCGTCACGAAATAATCAGTCGTTGCGAGCGGCGTCACCGTTTGAATTTGCAGGTTCGGAACGGTGATGCCTGCGCCTTGCCAATTGTAATTCACGCCTTCCGTCGCCACGAGGTTTGCCGACTCGCCGAGGCAGAGTGGCGAGTCGAAAAGCAGGATGCCGGGCACGGGTTGCAGGGTGACTTCGATGTAGTTTTTGATTTGACAAGTGCCGTTCGTTTGGTTCAAAGTGAACTGGAAAGTTTGTGGCGAGCCGGTGTCGTTCAGGCAGTTAAAAATGGCGGTCGGGCAGTTTTCGCAGGAAAGGCAGGTCGCCGGATTCCACTGAAAATCAAATCCTTGCACGTTTGCCACGTCAATTTGCACCGGGTCGCCGGAGCAAACCGTCGGCGCTTGTTCCGTCAAATATTCAATCGGAAAAGTCACGTAGGCGCTGTCCCCGGCGCAGGCGCACTGGTCATCCGGGTCAATGTAAGCGACCAAATTGCAGAGGTTTCCACCTGGCACGACAAAGCTGCCGGTCAGATTTTCCGTCTCGCCGCTGCTCACGATGTCGGTCAAATTTGCAGAATGCACGAACAGGTCGCCGCTGCCGTCGCCGTTGGTGTCCAGGTAAAAATCAACCACGACGGGCGGCTCGTTTTGCGCCCCCGAATTGGAAATGTCGAGCGAAAAATTCACCACGTCGTTGCCGCCCGATTGCGAAGCGGTCACCTGAAAATTGTCCAAATCGAAAGCCGGTCGCATCGGGTCGAACGGAAAAATCAGCGACCCGGTGCTGATTTTTGTGCTGCACAATTGCCCGGTGGCGGCGCAGAGGGCTTGGGTTTGTGCGGCAGTTCGGAAGAGGACGACGCCGTTTTCGCAGCCGAGATTCGACCAGCCTATCGTGTTGAAAGTGAAGCAGATAACTTGATTTTGCGGCGTCCCGGCAGGCAGTTGCCAGGTCAAAGTGTTGCCTGAAATCGTTGGGTTGCAGTTGAAATTTCCCGAGCAAACCGAGGCGCACGAACCCGGCACGTACGACACGCCTTGCGGCAAAGTCACGATGGCGCAAGCCCCCGGCGGCAGGGTCGCAGAGTTGGTCAGCGAGACCTCGAAACTCACCTCGTCGTTGCAGCCGAAGCCCGGTTCTGCCTGCACGTTCAGGCTGGTCGAAAACGGCTGGGTCAAGCCCAGGACGCAAATCGGCTGCCCCGCCTTGGCGATGGTGTTTGCCAAAACGCCGCAGTTCAAGTCCGCCGCTGCGACAAAAAGCACGAAAGAATTGGCGATGAAATCGCAGCCTGGCTCGCTCAAAAACCGCAGGGTGAGCGAGTTCGCCGGGGCGCTGGCGACGCCCGGCAAGCCGCCGGAAATGCTCGCCACCAAAGTTGACAAGTCCCACTGCACCAGCGAGTTATTCAATAAAATGGGGTCGCCGATGGGCAGCCAGTTGCCGCTGCCGGACGGATATTCCACCTCGCTCGTTCCCGGCAAAATGGTCAAGCCTGGCGGCAAAATCGCCTGCAAAATCACGTCGTAAACTGCTCCCAATTCGGCATTAAAAAGCTGGATTTGGTGGTGCGGCAAGGTGTCGCAGAGGTCGGTGCAGTTCGCCGGGCTGGTCGCAAACATGTCAATCTCGCCCGGCGGCGAAAGCAGGGTGAGCAGTTGAATTTGCTCGTAGCAAGGCGTCTGAATTGGCGAAGTGAAGGGTGTGCAATGCCAGCCGTAGTGGATTTCTAAGTTTTCCAGGGAGCAGGAATTGTTCGTGCCGGTCAGCCGGAACGAGACGCTGTCCACCGGGAAATTTCCAAGTTGAAAAACGCCGTTCACCTGCGGCACGGGCTGCCCGGTTTGCAGGTTAATCAGTTCAAAATCAACCACTTTGCCCGTCGGCGAAGTCACGAAAAGCCAGGTGTTCGGCGCTGCACCGCTCATTTGCGAAGCGACCACCGTCTTGAAATTTGTCAGCGTAAAATCGAACTGCAACTGGTTGCTGAAACTAATCAAATCGTACAGCGGCGACTCGATTTCGAGGTTCGGAATCAGCGCCCGCAAGGCATTCGAAAGGAACGAAAGCGCCAGCGGGTCTTGGTCTTCCGGCAAGCCGGGAGCGAAGTCCAGGTGTGCCGTCAGGTTCATCGGATAAGCCCCGGAAATGCTGCATTCGGCGTCGAACAGGTATTGAAAAAACAAGGAAAAGCCTTCGTCGAGCGGTGGGTTTTGGAAGGGCAACAGGTCAATCGAATAGACGCCGTTGGCGAAGCTGGGACTCAGGATTTGATTGCTGAAAATGCTTGCTCCGCCTTGCGGGGTGAGCGCCGTCAGCTTGGTTTGCACCGGCACGACGATGGCTGGAATTTGAAATTGCCAGTCGAGCGCCGTCAGCACGTTTCGGTATTCGAAGGGAAAAAAATTACCCGCTTCCAAGTCCAGTTTGAGCAAGCTGCCGCCCACGTAAGTCGAATTGGCGCAAGGCGGCAGCGCCAAAATCCCAGGCAGGATGCTGTATTCATAGCCCGTCACCTGAAACAGCACATTCGAGCAATCGCAGTCAATCGGCTTTTGGTCGCCACCATCGGACAGCCTCGCCGCCGGGCTTGCGAAGAGCCAACCAAGCAAAGGGTCTTGGTCGGTGTGCCTTTTGATGTTGTGCTCGATGCGGTAAAATGCTTCGAAAAGCAGGGAGTCGCCGTTTTCGTAGGCAAAATTGGCGGGCAAGCCGCAGCCCGCAAGCACCCACGGCGACACGTCGTAAGTGAAAAGCAGCCGGGCGTCGTCGGTCACCGCCGGAACCAGATTTTGGCACTCGAACCAGGCATTTTGGCTTTTGTCAAAAATGCGAAGTCTGTTGCCCGCTTGCAGGATGCCCTCCTCACTGAGCAGTTTCGTGGCGTTCACGACGTCGAGGTGTTGCGCCGAAAAAGACACGTCGAGCGCCCCCGTCGTGAGGGTCGCCCCCGGCACGTCCACGACCACGTCGCCAAAAAAATAAGCCCGCAAAGTGTCGCCCGGCATCGCCCGGTCGCTGCGCACGAGGGTTGAATTTATGGAGCCGGAGGGGTCGGGCAGGCGGTCGTCGTTGTTGTCGGGCAAGCCGAAATTGTGGCGCTCCGCCTCAAAAACGTAGCGCAGGTAGCCCGGCGGCGCATGGATGCAAACCGAGTCCTCC
>CAZHLB010000028.1:13922-20789 GCA_964533005.1 uncultured Saprospiraceae bacterium | reverse complement strand
CCCCCCGACATAGTTCGACCCCCCTCCATTCAAGTTGAAATTTTTCAAAAAAGCAGGCGACCCGCCCGTTTTGCCATTTAGCATAATCGTCTGACCGCCATTGCCCGCCCCCGCCGTGCCCTGGTTGAAATTCCAGTAACCCGTCAGCCCCGGCTCGTTGCCGTTCAGTTCGCAGTTCATGCGTTGCTGGATTTGGGCTTGCGACAGCGCCACATTCCAGATGCGCACCTCGTCGAGCGAACCTTTCATAAACTCGGAAGTCCCGCCATACGAACCTAAGTAGGCAGTCGTGTTGAGGGCAGGCAGCGGCGTTGCCGACGAGTTGCGCTGCGCCACCAATTGGCCATCCAGGTAAGACCTGAAACCATTCGCCGTGCCGCGCTGCCAAGTCATAGCGACGTGATGCCACTTGCCGTCGGTAGCGGCTGCGCCGACGGGGATGCCATTCGTGAAGCCGTCGTTGGAAAGGATGTGCGTACCGCCCCAGCCCGCCACGATGAAGTTCCCGCCCGACTGAATGCGCACGGCAGACTGATTGCTGCTGCCCTTGAACCAATACTCGATGGAGATGGCGTTGGGATTATTGACCAGCAGCGCCGACGGGGTGTAGGGCATGTCCGCGTAGTCGTTCACGCCGTCGAAATCGAGGGCGACGGCGGCGGTCACGTTCGTGCTGGCGGTGGCGGCGCAGCCATTCGAGGCAGTGACGAGGACGGTGTAGGTCGTGTTCACCGGCGGGGAAGCGGTGGGCGATTTCACGTTGGCGGCGCTCAAACCGGCGGCGGGTGACCATGCCCAGCTTGCCCCGTCGCTGGCGGTCAGGACGCAATTGGCGACGCCGTTGTTCGAGGCGGAAATACTTGCCGTTGGCAAAACATTGACGGTGACCGTTTGCGATTGGGTAGCGGTCAAGCCGCCCGCTCCGGTCACCGTCACGGTGTAAGTTCCCGACATGGAAATCGGGTTGGTCGTTGCCGCATTTCCAAGCCCGTTGCTCCAAACGTAAGCCGTGCCGCCGCTGGCAGTCAGGGTCGTGGATTGACCGGCGCAAATGGTGGAAATGCCAGTAATTACTGGCGTCGGCGGAGGCGTGACGACCATTGGCGGGCACTTGCTGCCGCCCACCGGGCTGCCGCCGAGGTAGTTCGACCCGCCGCCATTCAGCGCAAAATTTTTCAGCGCCGCCGCCGGGGCATTCGGTTTGGCGCTTTGCAAATTGGTCTGCGCGCTGTTGTTGGCGCTTGCCGCTCCCTGGTTGAAATTCCAGTAGGCTGCCAGCCCCGGCTCGTCGCCTTTCAGTTCGCAGTTCATGCGATGCTGAATTTGGGCTTGCGTCAGCGCCGCGTTCCAGATGCGCACCTCGTCCATTTTGCCGTCGAAACTGCGGTTGGGGTACTTGTGGCAACTGCCCAGCCAGAGATTGAAGGCGCTGTTGCCGATGTTCCCGGTGACACTGGCGCGCTTGACCTCCTGCCCGTTGACGAAGACTTTCATGGTCGAGCCGTCGTAAACGCCTGCCAGATGATACCATTTGTTGACGCTGAGAATTGGCTCGGTCGTCAGTTCCCGCCAGCCGCCGATGCCCAGGTTGAAATTGACCCTGCCGCCCGCGCCGACCCGCAACATGTAGCCTTGCCCGTTGCCTTCCTTGTTGATGACGCTGCCTTCCCAGACGTTGGGACGCCAGGTATCCGCCTGAATCCAGGCTTCCAGCGTGATGGCATTGGAAGTGATTTGCAGCGCGGGCGGGTTGCCGCAATCCGCCAGGTCGTTCGAGCCGTCGAAATCGAGGGCGACGGCGGCAGTCATGGTCGCCTTGCACTCGGCTTCGAGGTTGACGACGAAATTTCCGGCATTGGTCGTGACGGTTAATTGCGCCGTTTTTTTGCCGGGCGGCTCGTTGGCGGCAGGTTTGAAGGCGACCCAAAATTCCTCGTAGCCGCCCGCCCCGATGTTGCTGACCGGCGGCGCTCCGATGATTAGCGGGAACTGAAACTCAGCGTAGGGATAGAGGTCGTTGCTCCAAATGCCGTTGAAGTCCGTCTCGCTCAAGTCCAAAAAGTATTGGTTGAAAACCCTGAAACCCGCGTTGCCGCTGAGGCTCATGCCTGTCACTTGCAGGGTGCCGCCGCCCGTCGCCGCCGTGTTTTTCAACCTGAATTTACTCAAGCTGCCCTGCGCTGCGCCCGGCAACACCGCGTCCAGCACGGTTTTGTTGGCGGCGGAAGCGGCGGCGTTGCTGCCTGAAAACAGGATTTCCGTCGCGCCGGAAAGCGCAGCCATGCCCACCTGCGGCGGCACTTGCGTAGCGCCTGTCAAGGTGATGGCTTGAGTCGTAGTTGCGCCTGCGCCGGACAGGTTCAGCGTCAAAGTCGAGTTGTAAGCTTGCGGTGCGGTGGGCGTGTAAGTCACGCTCAAAATGGCGCTTTGACCTGGCGGAATGCTGGTTTTGCTCAACGTCGCCGAGTAGCCTTCGGGGAAAGTTGCGGGCAGCGCCAGGTCAAGATTTGCAGCGCCGGGGGCGGCAATGTTCCAGATTTTCAGCGACTTGACATTGCTCGAACCAACTGCCTGCGTCCCAAACGCAAGGCTCGAAACGGCAGCGGCGGTGGCAACGGAGGCATCGCCATCGGTGGTTTTGATTTGCGCCAAAATGAGGTACGTCCCTTTCACCTCGAAGGCAAAATTGTTGGCAGGCGCGGCGGCATTCGTGGCGATGCTCACGGTCGCAGTCTTTGCGCCGGTGGCGGAATTTGTGGCAGTTTTGAAAGCGATTTTGAAAGTCTGCGTCCCTGAATTTGCCGCGACGCTGCCCGCCGCAGGCTGCGCCGTCACGCTGAAATCCGCCGCCGCCGAGCCGCTGATTTTCACCCTCGGCGACCCGGTCAAAAGCAACTCGCCTGCGCCGGTGTTGGCAATGGTAAACGTGCGCTCCACCTGCGCCCCGCCTTGCGTGAAAGTGCCAAAATCATTGGCATTGGCTTGCGCCGCCGTGCCGGGAACGAGGACGATGCTGCCGACTTGCATCGTCATGTTTGGCAGCAAACCCGTGCCGGACACATTTATAGTATAGTTCCCCTCGTCGGGGTCGCTGTTGGCAATGCTCACCGTTGCCGTGCGGATGCCGCCGCCTTTTGGCGAAAAACGCAGGGTGAAACTGCCCGAACCGCTTGCCGCAATGGGGCTTCCCGGTTGCGCCAGCACGGTAAAATCTTCCGCATTTGCGCCAGCAACCACCACTTTGGTCGTCCCGGTTAGGTTCAGCGCAGCGCCGCCGGAGTTGGCGATGGCGAAGGTTTTTTCAACCTGCCCGTTGCGGGTGACGGAGCCAAAATCGAGCGCCGACACTGCCGCCGGGGTCGAGCCGGAGGGGATGGAAACGCCTGCGAGTTGCAGGTCGGCTTCCGCCACTTTGCCGGTGGCTTTGATTTTAAATTCGTGGGTTACGCCGGTACTCGTGCGCAGGCGGACGGTGGTTTCTTTCACGCCGTTGCTCGTGGGGTTGAAGGTCACGGTGAAATTGGCGGTGCCGCCGGGCTGCACGGTCAGCGTAGCGGGGGATACGGAAAACAGTATTTCAGCACTTCCGTAGGTACTGAGTTCAGTAACTTTCAAAATCCCCGTGCCGGGGTTTTTTACGGCAAAAGTTTTCGTCACGCCGCCACCACCCCCGACCCCTGAAGGGGAGTAGGCATCGCCAAAATCGGTGTCGTCTGAGGTGGCGGGGCTTGCGTCGTTGTTGGCGATGAGGATGTTTTTGCCCAAAACTTCCATGCCTGCCGTCAGGACGGTGGCTTTTACGGTGAAATTATAGACGCCTTCGGAGCAGTCGCTGTTTGGGATGCTGATGGTCGCAACGCCGCCACCCCCGGCCCCTAAAGGGGAGCCAGAAGCGGGGGAGCCAGACGTAGGATTTGCCGTGAATTTCACGCTGAAAGTGGCGCTGCCATTGGCTGCGACGTTGCTGCCGGGTTGCTGCGAGATGCTGAAATTGGGGTTGCCGCTCACGCTCACTTGCGGCGAGTTGCTCAGTTCCAAAGTGCCTGCGCCGGTGTTGGCGATGGTGAAAACCACTTCCTTTTCCGCTCCGATTTCGAGGCTGCCGAAGTCGGTGGCGTCGGCGGCAGCAGGCGTCGAGTCGTCGTCGGCGATGGAAACGTTGTTGCTTTTCACGTCCATTTCGACGCCGGGCGAGGCAGCGCAGCCGCCGAGAAATTGCGGCGTGGCGCTCACCCAATTCGAGACCGTGCCCTCACGGATGAAGCCCGTCAGCGCCCCGTCGAAGCTGCCCGCCCAGTTTTTCACCGAAGAAAACGAGGTGTTTTTGGCGTTGGCAAAAGCGTCTTTGAAGGGGAAATAAACCACCAGACCCGGCTCGGTCGGAGTCATTTCACAATTGCGCCAGCCGCCGATGGCTTCGCAAGTGCGGGCGGTGTTCCAAATCCGAAGCTCGTCCAACACGCCTTTGAATGCGCCGGGATTGATGGCGACGGCGGCGGTCGAAGACGTCGGCGCTGCGACGCCCGCCAGCATTGCTTCCTGCGCTCCATCCACGTACAATTCCATCACGCCTGCGCGGAAAACGCCCGCCACGTGCGTCCACTGACCCGCCGCGCAAGCGCGGGTGGAGGTCACCGATTTCACGCTGTTTCCGGCAATTACGTCGAAGCCGATTTTGCCGTCGGCAAACATTTTCAGGCGGAAACCTTGCCCGGTGCGCTCGATGAGTGTGGCGGCTGAGAGGGCGTCGGGTTTCACCCAAAATTCGATGGTGAAATTATTGGTCAGGCTGCCGAGCGCCGCGTTTTGCGGGATGGTCAGCAGGTTGCCGGAGCCGTTGAGGTGCAGGGCGCTCGATTTTTCGCTCGTGCCGAGGTACTCGAAATACCAGTCGGGACAGGCGTCTGCGACAAAATTGGTCAACCATTGCACCGGGCAGGCGCTGGTTGCCAGGGCGTTGGTCAGGTCGAAACTCGCCTCTTTTCCGTCGGGCAATTTGACGTAGAGTTTGTGATTGACGCTTGCGCCGAGGTCGAATTCGGCGAGTTGCTGCGTGAATTGCGTCATCGTGTTGCCGCTGGCGGCGAGGAAAGTGCCGCTTTGATTTCGGATGGCGACGGGGTTGCCCGCCGCGTCGTGGATGGCGATTTTGGCGGTCGCCCAATCGTTTCTGCCAAACGAAACTTGCAGGCTGCGACCGCCCGACGCATTCGCCACGATGCGGAACAGCGCGTAATCCATCGGGAACCCGGCGGGCGTCGAAGCCGCCAAATTCAGCACCCGGAAGCCGCTTGCCGGGACGTTGCCGCCCTCGAAAAACTTGCCGTCCGTTGTTTTCACAAAAACATCATACGCCTTGCCTCCGTCGGGCGCCAGGGTAGCGTTCGGGGTCAATGTTTCGCAAGCGAAACCTGCCGTTCCACTCCAATTGTGCTGCCAGCCGTCGCTGCTCCAGAGGCGGCGGAAACCGTTGGCATTGCTGGTTTCCCGTACAAAAACCTGCGCCACTTTGCCGGATGCGGCAGCGTTGCCGTAGCCCAAAGTCAAGCCTGCGCCGCCGAGGGCGAAATATTCCATCGAAGCCGCCGTAGCCGAGATTACCGGGTGCGGGTCAACCAGCCAATTCACGTCGTTGCTCACCGTTGCCGCCGAGCCTGCGGGGCTTTTGTCGTCGAGGTCGGCGCCCCGGTTTTGCTCGAAATCGAAGTAGGAAATCAAGCCGGAAGGCACGGCGTCGCCGCCTTGCGTGGCTGCCTGCGCGGCTTCGGCGGGGGTGAGCGCCCTTTGCCAGACGGCGATTTCGTCGAGCTTGCCGCCGAAGCGGGCGTTTCTGTCCGTGAACAAGCCGTCGTTAAAATCCTCGTGCGGCGTGGCGTCGCCTTCGATTAAATCGAAAGTCATCATCCCGCCGGGGCTGAAAACGACGCTTCCGCCAACCAGGAAACCCGGCGCAAAACTGTAGCCCGATTGCGCCGCCACGTTGGCTGCGACGAGGACGCCGTCGCGGTAAATCATGCGCTGGCGGGTGTCCTTGTCGAAGGTGCAAAGCCAGTGATGCCAGTTGTTGTCAACGGCGGCGGGGCTGGTTTTCAGGGCGTCTTTGTAAAAGCTGAATTTCAGCACGTTGGCGCTGTTGAAGCCGATGCAGAGTTTGGAGGCTTCGCCGTTGTTGCCGTCGCCTTGCCAGAAAATGCGGTCGGAGCGGTTGCTGCCGGAGCGTTTTGCCCAAAAACCGACGCTGAAAGATTGGTTGGACAAGTCCTTGCCCGGCACTTTTAGGTCGCCTGTGCTGCCGTTGAAAACCAACACCTGACCCTGGCTGCTGAACGAAAATTTGTCGGCGGCGACCGACGTGCCGAAGCTGCCGTATTTGACGTAGTCGGCAAAAACGTTTGCCCATTTGCTTGCTGGCAGGTCGTATTCGAAGGTTTTTTCGTTGCCGAGTTTGAGATAGAGTTTGTAGTTTTTGCCTGCGGCGAAAGTCAGTTTGCCCGCCTCCATTGTCTCAAAACCCCCGCCACCCCCGGCCCCTGAAGGGGAGCCAGACGTCGCACCCCCAGCGCCAGCGCCGGCTGCTTTGTACTGTTTTCCGTTGGAAAAATAGAAGGTGGGCGTTGCCGCTCCGACTTCGTAGAGCGACCAGGCTTTGACCTCCTGCTCGCCGCCCGGCGTCACGATTTTGAAGCGCTCGCCACTCGCCGCATTGCCTGCCCAGAGGACGACGACTTCGTCCAAATGCAGGAAACTTTTGAGCACGGAATTGCCGGGTGCGACCGGGTTCATGTCTTTGCTGTCCCAGGTGACCGACATGTCGAGGTCGTTGGCGGAGACGCCGTAGGGGGTGCTCCAAACCCCGGCGCTGACGTA
>CAZHLB010000028.1:4077-13912 GCA_964533005.1 uncultured Saprospiraceae bacterium | reverse complement strand
GCTGACGTAGGATTTGAAATCGGTGGCTTCGAAAACCTGCCCGGTTTTGGTCAGCACCGACGCGCCCCACATCCCGTAGCCGGGGCCCGAGTAAGTGCCGAGGTTGAAAGCGCCTTTCAGCATCGGGGCGAGGCTGAAACTTCGGGTGAACGTGATGCCGTCGGGCTGGGCGTAGCCGTTGGGCACGTACTTGGTTTTGACGTCGGCTGCCTTGTATTTTCCGGCGGGCATGTTGCCCAGTTTGACTTCCGTTTTCACGCCGTTCGACCAGTATTCATAGATTTTCCCGCCCGATGCGACCGTCTTGCCCGTGTAATTATTGGCGGGGCTTTCCACCATCAGCAGCATTTCAATTTGGTTGAAATCGGCGTCCTGCCTGACTTGGAATTCGCCTTTGGTATTGCTGAAATTCCGGTTGGCGTAGCCTTCCGCCTGCTTGCGCATGCCGTATTTTTCAACCGTCAGCGGCACGGGCGTCGGCATCGTCGAGGGCCCATCCCCCGCCACGCTCGGCATCGGGTCGTTGAAGTCCACCATCACGTCCACGGGGCAGGCGCTGTTGAGCCAGGTTTGCGAAGCGTCGAGGCGTTCGAGTTGCCAGAGCGGGAGGTTGTTTGCCCCCGAACCGATGTCCACATAGACTTTTTGCCCCGCCGCAATGGGCAGGTTTTCCTGGTGGACGTACTCGCGGGGCTGCCCGGCGACCTCGGTATAGTCGTTGGTGCGATAGACTTGATAGCTGAAACCGGCGGTCAGGCTTTCGTATTCACCTGTCGGCGTGTTCGGCAGCCAGTAGGCTTTGGAGTTGAGCGTGCCAGTCAGCACCTCGAAATCGAATTGGTCAACGCCGCCGATATTGCAAGCTCTGCCTGCGATGTACTCGCCAAAAGTGGGCGAGTTGCTCGACCTGCAAATGCAGGAGTTGTCCATGATTTTGATGGCGTTGGCAGGCAGGGGGCTGCCTTCGCTGAGCGCCACCCACTTGGGTTTGTTTTGCGAAGCGGACAGAAAATACAAGCCTTCGTAGTTCGTGTGATTGCCGTTGACGAGGGTGCCGAGCATCCATTGATTGCCCAATTTGTAGCGCACCGCCAGGTTGCCGTTGGCGTCCCGGACGCCGATTTGGCGGTCGAGCGGGTTGTCGTAGGACGGGTAAATCGTGACCGAGCCTCTGAATTTTGGGACGGGCGTGAGGTAGTCCACCCGCAGTTTTTGGGTGGATTTTTCGTAAAAACTGACCGCCATTTTGTCCAAAGCCGCCGCCAGGGTGGGGGAGGGGGCGCTGGCTGGCAGGCTCACGTTGCCCGTTTGCGGCTGCGCCAAAGTCTTCGAGTAGGTGACGCCGTCGGTGGTTTGCACCAAAAAATGCAGCGGGAAATCGCTGGCGCTGACCGTCGCTGCCGTCGCCGAATTGGCTGGCAAGCTGACGCCGCAAGCGTACTGGGTGGCGGCGGCGCTGGAGCGGTTGAGGCTCGCTTTGAATTTTTTCTGGGCGTTCCAGAGGTCGAACTGCCCGTTTTCCAAGCCGGTGCTGTTTTTTCTGCCGATGTAAAAAAACCGCACGTTGCCCGCCGCCAACGAATTGAAATTTGGCTTCACGACGTAGCTCGTTCCCGATTGCGCAATGTTCACGGCGAAAGCGTCCGCACCGAGCAGCGCCGCGATGTTGGGCATGCTCCCGCTCCATTCCGAGTTCAAAACGAGGGAAAATTTGCCGCAACTCGCACCGTACAGCGCCGATGGCAAACGCACGGCAGCACCCTGGTTGCCCGCTTGCGCGTAAATCGTCCAGACGGAATTGCTGGGCAGGGTGAAAGTCGTGGCGCTGGTGTTTCCGGTGAGGTTGCCAGCCGCGTTGTAGGTGAAGGCGGTCGAGGCATCCGGCGTGCGCAGCCAGACGAGCTTGTTGTTTTCGTTGAAAACGGCGACTGTCAGGCTGTTAGCCAAAACGGCTGGCACGTCGGCGAGGCGGAATTGCCGCACGGCGCTTCCTTTTTCCAACGAAATCAAGGTGAAACCGGCGGGCGCTTCCGCTGCCGGGGCGAGGTAAATTGAGTTGTCGTCGCCGGGCGCTGCGACTTCGCCTTGGAACCAGTCGCCGCTCGCGGTTTCCACCCAAACCCGGAAAGTCGAAGTGGTGCTGCCCTGCCCGACTGCCCAGAGGTCGGTTGCTGCCGGGTAATAATTGTCGCATTTCAGTTCCTCGAAATCCACCAAGCCGGTCGCTCCCGCGCCGCCGGATTTGAAGTAGCCGAACTGCCGGTCGGTCGGGTTGACGATGAGCGAGGAGATTTTGCCGTAGGGTTCGGCAGCGAGGTTTTTGAATTTCACGCCGCCGGTTTCCCAGCTCACGCGGTAGTCGGTTTGCAAATTGTAGCGCCAGCCGGGTAGGTTCGGTTGGTTGAACTCGCTGAACCAGAACAGTTTGCGACCCGCCGCCCAGAAAGTGCCCGCCGTCACGTCGAGCTTGTTTTTCCCGGTGTCCGTTTTCACGAAGACGGCGTAGTTCTGGTTGGCTACAAGCTGCACGTCGAGTTTGGTCGGCGCATTTTCGACCCAGGCGCCCGTTGCGGAGCGTGTCCAGGTGGCGTCGGGGGTGCGGAAAAATATTTGCCGGTCGGTGGCGTCGAAGACGGAAATATAGAGCGAGGGCAGGGTTTGCTCGTCGGCGGTGAAGTCAATTTTGCCCGCCGTTGCTGGGTTTTCCTGCAACCGGACGGGGTAGTTTTTGAAAACGCCCGCCTGCAATTGATTGACTTGGTTCTGGTCGGAAACGAGTTTCAGGAAGCCTTTCGAGTCGGCGGCGGTGACGGTTTTTTTGAAAAACCTGCCGTCTTTCATTTTTACCACGATTTCCCCGGTGCTGCCACTCAAAATGATGGAACCGGCGGCGGGCATCGGGTCGGGCAGGCGAGACCACACGCCACCCCCGGCCCCTGAAGGGGAGCCAGACGTGCCGCCCCCAGAGCCAGACGCGAGGGTGGCGCCCCGGCTGAAAAAATGTTTGCTGTCGTTTTCGAGGCGGTCTGCGTTTTCCCTGCCGCCTTCGAAGTAGGTGATTTTCCAATCGTTGCCGGATTTTTCAATAAAATAAGGCGTGTCGTCCTCGAAATGCACTTCGTCGAGGGCAGTTCCGGTCGCCCAAATGGCTTTGCCTGCGGCGCAATTTGCGGTCAGGGCGGGCAGGGTGACGGTCGTGCTGAGGTAGCGGACGGCGTTGGTGGCGTCGGTGAATTTACCGCGCACGGTGTACGTTCCGGCGGGCAGGGAAAGGTGAAAAACAGAGAGTGGGATGCTCTCTTTCGTCCTGCCGGTGGCGGTGTAGGTGTATTTTTTTGCTGCTTCGGGGCGGTGCAGCCAGACCCGGCGCTCCGAGTTGTCGAAGATGGCGAAATAGGCGGCGTCGAGCGGGATGCCGCGCAGGGATAGCTCCAACTCATTGGTTTGCTGGTACTTATTCAAAGTCAGCATCGGTGAAAATGCGTCGGTGGGGGCGGTCGGGGCGGTCTTCAGGTCAACGACCTGGCGTTCGTCGCCTTCGGCGAGGGTGAGGGTTTTGGCGCTGCCATCGCTCATGAAAAGGGTGACGAAACGGTAGGTGGAAGCGATTTCGAGCAACTCGCCGGGAGCGGGGAAAGTGGTGCGGCAGGCAATCGAGCCGCTCACACCCCCAGCCCCTAAAGGGGAGCCAGACGTGCCACCACCAGCCACTGAAGGGGAGCCAGACGTGCCACCACCGCTGGATTTTTGCACCCGCATTTTTTCAAAATAGGCGACCTCTTGGTTGAGCATTCCGTTGCCAAATTGGATTTGCCGCACCTGCTGCCAGTCGCTTGCGCTGGCGAAAAATGCCCACTTGTCTTCCGTTGCGCGGAAGGCGCTGATGGCGGCGGTTCCGGCGAAGGATTTATTGATGCCGCTCGTTTTCACCCAATCTGCCAGGTAGTTGAAATTCAGCAGGTTGCCTTTGGCGGCGGTGGGGTTTTGGCGGTTGGTCAGGGTGGTTTTGGCAGTGCCGTCGTTGAAGTCGTAGCGGGTGATGAGGTTTATGTTTTGGGAGGTTTCGTTGCGCAGGTAGGCGATGATTTCGCTTTGCGTGAGCGCCCTTTCCCAGAGCAGCATTTCTTCGATTTGCCCTTTGAAATTGTCTTCGCCGATGGCGGAAATGGTCGCCGTCGCCACCCCCGACCCCTGAAGGGGAGACGAGACAGCCCAGCCGCAGTCAATCGTCAGCGTGACCGTGCCGCTGGCGGCTCGGCTGGCTGCGACGTAGTGCCAGTTGCCGTCGTTGATGGTTTTGGCGGTGGAAATGGCGGTTGCGCCGATGCTGAAAGTAAGCTTTCCGGCGGCGAGGCGGAGGCGCATTCCGTTGGCGTCGCCCTGGCGGTAGAGGTCGCCGGAGAGGGCGGTCGTTTTCACCCAGCAGCCGATGGTGAAGGCGGTTTTGCCGCTCAACGGGGCGGCGGCGAAGGTGATTTTGCTGTTGTTTCCCGAAAAAGAAAGCGAGTAGTCGCCGGGTGTCTGGTCGAAAGTTGGCAGGGTGACGGCGACCCAATCTGCCTGCATTTCCATGCCGGAAAGCTCGCCGTTGCTGCCGCTGCCGCTTTTGTCGGAGAGGGTGGGCAAGCCTTTTTCGTTGTTGAAATCGAAGTAGGCGAGCTTGGCGGGCGGGGCGAGGGTGGCGTTCACGCCGTTCAGCATGGCGTCGGCGATTTGCTCTTGCGTGAGGGCGCTGCCCCAAATTGAGACCTCCTCCAATTGCCCGGTGAAACCTTCGCCGAGGGCAGCCGAGGTGGACGGGCTGACGCTCGTGCCGCCGCTGCCCGTGCCGGTTTGAGTGATGTCGGTGTGCAATGTGACCGTGCCGTTTGCCTTGCGGATGGCGGTGACGTAGTGCCAATTGCCGTCGGCAATATTGGTCGTTCCGGTGACTTTGAGCGAGCCGTTGGCGAAGACGAGTTTGCCGTTTTCCAGCCCCAGGCTGAGGGTTTTGTCGGCGGCGTGGGTGAAGATTTTGCCAGTCTGAGCGCCCGTTTTGACCCAGGCGGCAATGGTGAAATCAGCCTTGCCGTCGAGCGGGGATTTTGTCAAAAGCACCTTTTCGCCGCCGTCGAATTCGAGGGCGAAATTGCCCATCACACCCCCGACCCCTGAAGGGGAGCCAGACGTCACGACCACGTTTGGGACGGGCGCTGCGAGGAGGTTGTCGTCGAAATCGTCGGTGAACGGGGGGAAGACGGACATGCCGTATTTCTGATTCCAAAAGTCTGCGCCGAGGGTCAGGACTTTTTTACTGAACTCGCCCACCTTGCCCAGGTCGGCTTTCAGGTAAATTGTGTAAGTCTGCCCGCCCTGCATTTCAAACAGGTGGGTGGAGTTCGCCGGGTTGAGGTCGGTGACGGTGAAATCGTTGCCGTTCCACTTGTAGCTCGTCTTTTTCTGCTGCTCATCGAGGCGGAAAACGAGGCGGTTTTGGTGGTCGTAAATGGACATCACCTGCACGTTGAGGGGGTGCTTCGAGCCAAGTTCCAGCATGGTGAGCAAGTAGGGATTTCCGCCCGCGATGTCTCGCTTGAAGCGAATTAGCCTTTCCCTTTTTGGCAACTCACCGTAGAAAATAGCGGCGGGGTTGTTCCACAATCCGAAACTGCTCAAGCCTGCGTATTTCTTCGCTTCGTCGCCTTTTGCGTAAAAAATGCCGGGGACGCCGGGCTGGTCGAGCAGGGTGGTTTTGCTCAAAATATTCTCACCGATGTTCCAGAAATCCTGGTCGTAAAATAGGGTTCGCTCCTGCGGCAGGTCGCCATCATTCACATTGCGCCAAACGTCCGCCTCGCGGGAAGCTTTGTCCCAGTAAAACGTCTTCAAGCCGTCGGCGCTTCGAATCACCAGCACGTCGGGTACGCCTGCCGCCGACTCGGCGGGGGCGACGGAGAGCTTGCCGGCGCTCCAACTTGTATTGAAAGGGATGCCATTAGCCACGACGTTGGTTGCCGAAGCGCCCGACCCCGCGCCGCCGGTGGCGGTGATGTTCAGGTTGAAATCAACGGTGGAAAATGCGCCGACGCTGGCGACCGACTGCCGCCCGTCGTTCCAGGTCTCGCCGAGTTTTGGAAATTGAAGCTTGAGCACCCCGGCGTATTTGGCGCTGACGGCAAAATTGTAGGCAGGCGCAGCGCTCCAGTTTCCGAAGTTTGTCCAGAAGGCTTCGTTGGAATTGGCTGCTCCCGGCAGGTATTTGCGCAGGAAACGCATCCAGTTGGTTTGCATCGAAACGATGCGCGAGCGGGCGTCTTCGTAGGCGAGGTCGAACTGCTTCGGGCTGCTCAGTATTTTTTGCCCGCCTTGTATTTTGTCGGAAGACGTGGCGGTTTCCGCCTTTTTGCGGGCGGTGATTTCGGCGTCTTCGAGCAGCGTTCTCGCGCCGTCGGGAGGGTTGATTTTGAAGTGCCACTGGTCTTTGGTGCTGGAATAAACGGAGAGGTTCCCCTGGTCGTAGCGCGCTTGCATCAAACCGACCGACCGATACAATTCTATTCTCGTCAACGCTTCCGAGTAGCCTGCATTGGTTGCCAGGGTGGTGACAGAACTTTGGTAATACAAGCTGCGGAGCAAGGAGATGGCTTTCGACCCGTTGGTTCCGAAGTTGGGGCAGTTGGCGTAGAGCTTGGTTTCCAAATCCCAGGGAGAATAAGCCGGGCGGAAGTTTTGCTTGAGCCGGGTGAGGTCGAATTGGTCAAAACCCTCGTCCGTTTTCAGCAAAAACAGGTCGTCTTTGAGCTTGGGCTGGAAACCTGCCTTGATGTTGGTCAAGCCCATGTAATTGGCAAACGGCAGGTTGATGTCGTTCGACTCGACGGCGTGGGTTTCCCAGGAAACCTGCGCCGTTTGCAGCTTGGCTTCGAGGTTGTCGTATTTGCTGGTCGCAAACCAGTAGTTGAAAAGCTCTTTGAATTCTGCCGCCAAAGCCGCGTCGGAGGAATTGGCGAGGCGGTTTTTGCGGATGGTGACGCCCCCGGCGGTGGTCGTTTCTTCGGCAGTCGTCTGCGCGTTGAGCGGCACGGGGACGCGCAGGATGCGCAGGTTGTACAGGCAGCCTTTGCAAAGCGGGATGTCGTTCAAGCCCGAAAAACTCACGTTCAGCCCGTCCAGCGTTTGCTTTTCCACCGTCGGCACGGAATAGTCGCCGTAGTCTATGGAACTCGAAACCCAGGTTTCAAAAGTCTGCAAACCAGGATAGTCCGTCAGCGGCTGGCGGTATTGATTCGACTGCTGCCCACTGGCGTTGAACTCGGTGACTTCAACCAAATAGTCGAAAACGATGTCGGTTTCCTTGCCGTCGAGGGTGATTTTTTTGGAGGCTGGAAACAGGGAACCCCAGCCGCCTTGCGCAAAAGTGAGGCGTGGTTTCGCAAAACCCTTGTGCCAATTGCGTTGCCTGATGCCGGGCGCCATGTAGTCGAGCGCCTCCGCCAGAATGACGTCGGGTTTGTTTCCGGTGGTGAATTTGTAGGCTCCGGCGTCCTCCTCGCAGGCGGCTTTGCCGTTGACCATGACCAGAGCATCCGCTCCGGTTGTCTTTTTTTCGTACCAGCAGATTTTGAATTTGACCTCGTACTGCGTGTTGGGGTCGAGCAACCTGGCGGGTTTCAGGGTGACGGTCGAGCCGTCGGCGCTGCGGGTTTGAGCGCCTTGCACCTCCGAGCCATCGCTGACTTTTTTCAGTTTGAAATATTCGAGTTTGCCCACGTAGCTTTTCACGCCCTTCTTGTTCCCGGTGAGCGGGTCAATGTCGTCGAAGGACAAAACCTTGCCGACGGGCAGGTTGAAGCTGATTTTGGGCTGGGCGAAAATTTGGATTTTCTCGCTCGTGCTTTTTGCCGGATAGACGTCTTGCACCAGCGGGATGCCTGCGACCGGCGTTGCGGTCGCAAGGGTTTGACCTGCGAGACAGTCGAGGTTTCCGTACTCTACTTTGAGGTTGAAACTGCCCGAAACCAAGCCGTCCAGCACGGAATAGCTGCCCCGGATTTGGGCGTTCAGGTAGGTCGGGTTGGGCAGTTTTGCCTGGATTGCCGCCGCCAGACTGACCTCCATGATGTTGAAAGTGCCTTTGGCAAAAAACAGGTCAATGTCAATGCCGACGCCGCCCCGGAAATACGCGTAAGCCTGCCCCTGCGCCCACCAATTGTTGATGCCGAGCGGTTCGCTGCCACATTTTGCCCCCTCGAATTGCATCAGCGACATGTCGAAACCAATGCCCGCCTCCAGCCACGCTTTGATGATGGCGAACTTCATTTCGCTGCGCGGAATCCGGTACGCCAAGCCAAAACAAATGCCCGTCCCGCTCGAAAACAGCGCGGAGGAAAGGCGGGGCGGTTTGGTGTCTTCCGTCCAGCCGGGGATGACGTCGCGCAGGCTCGGCGCAGGGTCGAGGTCGTGCCCAAACTGGAAATAACTGAATGCGCCGGGACCTTTGATGGACTCCAAAAGCACGATGTAGCTGGCAAGTTGCTTCCCCGAACCCGGCGCTCTGCCTGCCTTGACGTACCATTTTCCGCCGGGTTTGGTCTCGATGCGGACGGCGATTTGACCTTCGGAGCGGGTCTCGGTGATGGCTGGCAGGCTCTTGTCCATCGGGCTGCGGAAGTTCAGGTTGTATTGAATATCGCCCGACAAGACCTTGTTTACGTGGTCGTAAGTGATGTCCAAAGTGCCTTTGCCGCTATGGTCTTCGCGGCGTTTGGCGATGCTTTCAGCCTGGGTGTACATGTTGCCGAGGACTTTTACTTTGCTGAAAGTCAGCTTGTTGGCGTCGTTTTTCGCCACTTCGATGAGGATGCCCACGTCCCAGCAGACGCCTTCGGGCTTGTTTGCCATGCTGAAAATGCCGCGCAGGTAGCCGCCGTAGCCCTGGTCTCGCGGGCGGTAGGTGATGCCGGAAAGCGAGTAACCGGGGTCGAGCAATTTGGGGTCGGCTGCCTGCTGCGATTCGCTGACGGGGACGGGTTTCATGTCGTAACTCGGCAGGGTTTGCGCGGTGGAAGGCTGCGTTGGGCAAGCCATATTGTAGTAAAAACCGCCCCCGACGCCGTGCAGGAAGACGCCGTAGGCGAGGTGCGTTCCTTTTTCCCGCGTGATTTCGAGGTCGAGGAAAAAGTAGCGGTACTCGCCTTTTGGCATTTTTTTGCTTTCGGCGGTGGTCAGGTTGTAGTTGTATTGGGTTGTGCCGAATTGCGCCATCGCCTTGCCGTTGAAGGTGTTTTTGATGGTCACGTCGAGGTAGGCTTTGAAGCCGTTGCCGTATTCTTCTTTGCCGGCGTCGGTTTTGCGCATGATTGCCAAGCCGCCGCTGATTTCGACGGGCCCAAATGCGCCTTCGACTTCGACGGAATTGAGTTGGACTTCCTTGTATTTGAAGCCGTCTTTTTCGTTGGCGAATTTGAAGGTGAGGGCGGTGGTGCCGGAGAGGTCGCTGACTTTGTTAGTGCTGTTAGCACTGCCAGTGCTAACAGCACTGGCATCCGCCTGCGAAGCCATCATGTTCAGGGTGACTTCGAGGCGCATGGCGAGGTCGTTGTCGCCGGTAAATTCAAAATCAATGGCGTCGAGGCTGAGGGGGAAACCTTGCAGACCTAATTGGCTCGCCCAGCCGGGCGGCTTGAGCGCGGACGACTCCTCGTTGGTCGGGACTTTGCTGCCCCAGATGCCGGAGCGGAAGGAGCGGATGGACTTGGTTTTGTCGGCGGACTCGTATTTTTCGGAGACGCCGCCGTGGGCGCGCCGGCCCCCCCACCCCCCCGGGGGGGGGCCCGCGGGGGCCCCGCGGGCGCCC
>CAZHLB010000028.1:0-4067 GCA_964533005.1 uncultured Saprospiraceae bacterium | reverse complement strand
GCCGGACGCGGGGGCGCCAGACGTGCCGCCCCCGGCCCCTGAAGGGGAGCCAGACGCAGTCACGTCGCCGTCTTGGATAATCCAGTCGTTGATGGTCAAGCCTTGAAAACTGAGGGCGGGGAAGCCGAAATTGAAGGCTGGGAAATTGCTCACGCCCAAGTCCTTCATCACTTTTTCGTCCATGAAAATGCCTGCGTCGCCGGTCAGCGATGCCCACGCCATGAACTTGCCGCCGATTTTTCGGAAGGCGGTGTCGGCGGCGGTGTACAAAATTTTGGTGGCGTCGGACTCCTCGATGCCGGAGTATTTGATGCCTGCCATCGAGCCTTCCTTGCAGACGAAACGCAGCCCGTTCATGCCGATGAAATCGAAGACTTTGTCTTTTGCGGGGGAAATCAGGAACTGCCCGACCGGCTCGTATTTCGTGCTGGTTTTGATGAAACCGAGATTGCCTTTGATGGTCAGGCGCTTTGCCGGCTCGTTTTTGGCGATGGGCAAGCCGATGTTGCCTTCGACTTTGATGCCTTCGGCGGTGAGCTGCCCGTTTTTGATTTCGGCGGAAATCTTTTCCAGGGTGTACGGAAAGGCGTTCATCGTGCCGGAAACGGGGGCTGCCAATGCCAGCTTGACGTTCACTTTTTTGTCGGAAGTCAGGGTCAGGTTGGAGACGGGGATGGCGAGGGGTTTCATGTTGGTTTCGACAAAACCTTCGACCTCGCACTGCGCCTGTTTGAACCAAAAACCTCGAAATGCGCCGCTGACGCCGCCGGGTTTGAGCGCCTGCGGAAAATTCGCCGGGTCTTGCTGCGCGTCGTAGTCGAACCAGGCTTCGAACGTGCTGCCGAAATGAAAAACCAAACCCTCCGCTCCCGGCACGATAAAGTTGAATTTGTCGCCGGGGGCGATGTCGGATTTGAGGGCGGCGCTGAACGATTGGAGGCTCTTGCCGGTGATTTTGACGGGGACTTCGAGGGCTTGCTCGTGGGCGGGCGGGTCTTCAAAAGTGCGGTGGCGGGCGATGCTCATCGGCACGGCTACGCTGGCTTGCACGTTGAAATTCAAGCCCGTTTCGCAGTCAATTTTGACGTAGGAACTGGTGTCCAAATGGCTGCTCTGCCCGGTGGCGCGGAGGGTGACTTCAAAAGCGTCGTTCGGGTGCTGCGCATCTTCCGCCAGGCGGAGCAGGAAATTGGACATTTTGACGCCAGCGCCGTTGATTTTGCCGTTGCCGGAATTGGTGAAAAAGGCGTAAGTCGAGGCTCCCTCGTGCTCCATTTTTGCGGCAAGCACAAACTCTGCGAAGACCTGCGCCCCCTGGTCAGCCTTGTTGATGCTGAGGAGGGCGGAGCCGCCGGTGCTGGATTTCACCACTTCAAATTTGGTCAGCAACAGGCGCACCTGGTCGCTGCCGGGCCAAAGGGTGCCGACGTTTTTGAAGCCTGCCGCCGCGAGGACGGGGGTCATGTCGAGCGGCAATTCGAGGGGGGCGGCAGCGGTGTGCTCGTCGAGGGCTTCGAAGGTGAAATCGGGGTTGGCGTTGCCGTCGGCGGTCTTCCAGTCGAGGGTGGAAATAGCTTTGTAGGTCGAGCCTGCGAGGTTGACTTTGACCTTGTTGCCCCAGGGCAATTGCAGGTCGCTGCCGTCGAGGATGAAGCCTTCGACCATGTTTTGACGGAGGTGGGTTTTGATGGCGGTTTCGTAGGCGGCGTTGAATGGTTGAATGGTTGAATGGCTGGATGGCTGGACAGACGAGCCGCCGGAACTTTCGACCGATGGAGGGGCGGCCTTTTCGGTCGCCCCGTCGGGTTGCTTTACCTGCCCGGGTAGCGCGTAATAATTGTCGTAGTATCTGTCAATGATTTGCCCCAAATCGGAGGTTTCGAGCGGGCTGAGGGTGGAGGCGCAATTGCAGGTGACGTTTTCGGTCTGCACTTCGATGCGGTCGAACAGGAAGCCGCCGTCGGCGCTCGCTTTTCCCCAAAAAATGAACTGCACGAAACTGGCGTTGGCGTACGCCACGATTTTCAGACCTACCTCCTCCGGTTGCCCGCCCTCGCTTTCGCGATAGACCAATGCCACCTCGCCGATTTTCTTTTTCACGCCGCCGACTGACACGCTGTCTTTTGCATTGCCCAAGCCATAGCCGCCAAGCACGAAACGCAATTCCGGCGCTTCGTAGGGGTCAATCGAGAGGTTGCGGAGAGGCAGGTTTTCCAGCTTGAAATCGAGGTCGCCGGTGATGCCGAATGCCTGTTTTACGTCGGCGACGAGGAGGGATTTGTTGCCGGTGAGCTTGGCGTCGAAGACGTCTTTGGGCACGTTCATGCTCAATTTTCCAAACAGTTTTGCCGCCGGGAAAAACTTGCGCTCGCCATTCACTTCCTTGAGTTGTGCGGTGACGATGGTGCTGTCGCTCACGTCGAAGTCGCCGCTCCAAAGGCTCATGCCTCGCTTGCCAGGCGCTGGATGGACGAGCATTTCAGTGGCGGCGCTGCCAACGTTTAGTTGCGAGCGGTAGTTGAATGGCTCGTCGAGGAGGGGGACGCGGACTTTTCCGGCGAGGGAGGCGCTGTCGGTTTGGCTATTGGCGATGCTGAGTTGCATGGTATCAACGGAGTAGCGCCAGGTTCCGAGTTTGCCGTCGGCGAGGGAGACGAGGTTGGTTTTTTTGAATTTGCCGAAGGCGCCACCTGCTTCACCCCCAGCCCCTAAAGGGGAGCCAGACGCGGGGAGGGGGGACGTTGGGGAGGCAGGCGCAGAAGTGGCAGACGTGCTGCCGGGGGCGGCGGCGATGGCGAGAGCGCCTTGGTCGAGGGTGAGATTTTGACCTTTTCCGGTGAAATCGTACTCGGTGGGGAGCTTCACCTTGACGCCGTCGAGATGAAGTCCCCGCCATTCGTTTTGCGTTGAGTTTGAGTAGAAAGACCCTAAGCTGTTCGGTTCGATTTTCTGGTCGGGTTTGAGGTCAACCTTGCCGGAGGTCATGGAAAAGACGAAGCCGGGCATTTTTGGCAGGGTGAAGTCGGCAAATTTTTCGACTTCGCCGAAGTAGGTGGCGGGGTCGGAGGTGGCGTTTTTCAAGCCTATTTTGATTTGGCTGGCACCCCCAGCCCCTGAAGGGGAGCCGCCTGCCTGCACCATCACGTCTGTTTTTACCCACAATTCCGCGTCGAGGTTGTAGCTTTTGTAGCCGTTGCAGTCGCAGACCATGCCGGAGTTGCCTGCGCCGCCGGTGATTTTCAGGGTGAAAATTTCTGCCAATTCCGCGCTTGCGCCGCTGGCGTCGAGCAGGGTTAGCTCGCTGCCGTTTTTGACGCCGAAGGGGGTTATGGGGATGTCGAGCGCGGCGTAGCGCATGAGTTGACCGGCGGGGTTTTTTGCGTAGGCGACGCAGGTGAGGAAACAATTGCGCGGGGTGAATTCGATGCCGGTGACGACGACCAGCGGGGCGTTTTCTTTGTCAATGGCGATGGGCAAAAGGTTGGGCGTTGGGTTGGCGGGGTCGAACTGGCTGACGGTGCGGGTTTTGCCTTGCCCGGTGGTGAAGAAGGCTTCGAGATTTTGGAAAAACTGCGGCGTGAAGTTGTTGCCGAGGGTGGCTTGCGAGAGGTTGTTCGGGTTGATGAAAAACTGGTTTTCGCCGACGGCTCGGATGTCTTCGGCGGCGTAACAGCGCAGGGTGTTGGGCTTGGCTTTTAGGTCGGTGAATTCGACTTCGACCTTTGTTTTCAGCATCGGAATTAAGACGTAGCCGGTGCCGGAGTAGCCTTCGCCGCTGGCGGTTGCGTCGGAGACGACCATTTCAAAATAGCCCAGTTTCACCACGTCGCCTTCGACAAGTGGGGCAGGCGTGTAGTTGTCGCTGAAAATGGGCCCGAAATCGGTGTTGAAGACTTCGCAGCCTTGCGGGGGGACGCGGATTTCTTCTTGTTGCTCCGCGCCGGTGCTGCCGCCTATGCCGCCACCCCCAGCCCCTAAAGGGGAGCCAGACGTGCCGCTGCCGCCACCGAAAGGGGAGCCTCCGAAGCCGCCGCCGTTGCCGCCGAAGGGGTCGTTTGGATTACCGC
>CAZHLB010000027.1:1726-20794 GCA_964533005.1 uncultured Saprospiraceae bacterium | reverse complement strand
TAAATTGCTCGTAAGCAGCGGCGAAAGTGGAGTAAGCTGCGCCGTACTCCTGCTCGACCGAGAGCCATTGCATCCGGTAAATGGCTGAGATTCTCGGCGCAAAAGTCGTCCCGGTGAATGCAGGATTGATTTGAACGGGCGTGGAGTAAAACTGGCTGAAAATGGGGTCTTGCGCTCCAAGTTTGGCGGTGGCAAGCGTGGCAAAAAGCAGGAAAAGTATTTGTCGCATCATTGAATTTTTAGTTTGAGCGATGGCAAAGAAAAACGGTTCGTGGCGAGCGGGTGGTGTTTTCGGGGAAAAATTAAAGGTAGGCGGGCGACAGGGTGGGATTCAACAAAAAATCCTGTACTAAATATTTCCGAAAACAGCATAATTTTGCCGAAAACGGAAATAAAATGTCCTTCCTGGAATTTCAAAAAGCCTTTTCCGACTATCCAGCCATTTCCATTCAAGAAATCAGGAAAGCCAGTCCCGGCTTCAACCCACGCAATTTGACGAACTGGCAAGCGAGGGGGCTGGTGAAAAAAATCCGAAATGGCTGGTACGCCCTCGCCGGTCAGCGCCTGAGCCAACCTTTGTTGTTTGCCATTGCCAATCAAGTCTATACCCCTTCCTACGTCTCGCTCGAAAGCGCCCTGTCGTGGCATGGCTTCATTCCGGAAGGCGTTTTTACCGTTACTTCTGTCAGCAGCCGCAAGACGCAAACTTTTGACGGGCAGCTTGGCAAATTCACTTACCAGGCGCTCCAACCGATGCAGATGACCGGCTTCCGGCTCCTCGAAGCGGAAGGCTGGCGGTTCAAAATGGCGGAGCCGGAGAAAGCTTTGCTTGATTTTTTGCACCTGCACCCGGTTTATGATTCGCCCGAAGCCATCGCTGGCTTGCGGCTCAATCCTTTCACCATCAACGAATTGAATGAGGCTAAGCTGGAAGACTACCTGGCTTTGTTTCACAACAAGTCGCTCGAAAAGCGGCTCAAACTTGTCCGAAATGCTGTCACTGTCTGACATCGAAAGTTTTTACCCGCCCGCCGTGCGACCGGCGAGCCGGTTTTTGCTGCGGGAATATTTGCAGTGCAAAATCCTTGAAATCATTTTCACCGGCGAACCAGGCTCGCAATTGGTCTTCATCGGCGGCACTTGCCTTCGCTTGCTGCACGGCAACCAACGGTTTTCGGAAGACCTCGATTTCGACCATTTCGGCTTAACGGAAACGCAGTTCGATTTGCTTGCCCGACGGCTTGAAAAGGAGTTGGCGTTGCAAGGTTTCCAAGTAGAAATGCGGCAAGTCAGCAAAGCTGCCTGGCATTGTTACCTGCGCTTCCCGGATTTGCTGTTTCAAACAGGGTTGAGCGGTCACCGGGAAGAAAAGATTCTCATTCAACTCGACGCCGAAGCGCAAGGATTTGATTTTCAACCGGAAAGAAAATTGCTACGGCAGTTCGACGTGTTCACTTCCGTGCTTGTCCCGCCGCTTTCTTTGCTCTTGTCGCACAAGCTGGCTGCCATTTTTCAGCGCCCCCGGAACAAGGGCAGGGACTTTTTCGACGTGACTTTCCTGCATCCCAAGACGAAGCCCGACTATGCTTTTCTGGATTTCAAACTGGGCATTTCCAACCCGGCACAGTTGAAAGAGCGGTTGCTGGAACACTGCAAGGCGATTGATTTTGGGGAGATGGCAAGGGACGTGGAGGCTTTTCTTTTTAATGCGAGGGATGTGCAGCGGGTTTTGCTTTTTGGGGAGTTTGTGGGGGAGGCGGTGTGGTGAGCGAGCAAGCGAAGCAGGTGTTGGGATAGGCAGGTACCAACTTTCATGACCACCATTTTTGCTCACTTAATTCAGTTTTCAAGAATACTACATTTGCCCCTCACAAATCAATTTGGAGCGAATAATCAATGACTAAATTATCTGAAATACTACGGGACAGCAATTACAAACTGACGCAGTTCAGCTTGCGATTGATTGATGAAGTGGAGCAAGGAATCCTGGAAATACCGGACAAGAAAGGTGAAGCCACTCGCAAATACAGTTGTCTGAAAAGAAGAAAGGATATTGACCTCAAGCCCGAAGAAATAATCAGGCAACTCTACCTGCTTGTCTTGACAAAAGAGTACAAATACCCGCTTGACCGCATCGAATTGGAATATCCTGTCTCCTTCGGCATCGAGAAAAAAAGGGCGGACATCGTGGTGATGGACAAAGACAGACCTAACACGCCCTACATCATAGTCGAACTTAAAAAGCCGAAACTTAAAGACGGAAAGGAGCAATTAAAATCTTACTGCAATGCCACCGGAGCGCCTATCGGCGTCTGGACAAACGGCGACCAAATCTCTTTCTATCATCGCAAAGACCCCAATTATTTCGAGGATATTCCCCACCTGCCACGTGGCGACCAGAAGCTCTCGGACGTCCTGACCGAACGCTGGACGTTTAAGGATTTGGAGAAAAACGACAAGCTGATTAACGAAAGAAAGTCGCTGAAAGACCTGATTTTGGAAATGGAAGACGAGGTATTGGCAAATGCCGGGGTGGATGTGTTTGAAGAGCTATTCAAACTTATTTTCACCAAACTCTTCGACGAAATGGAGAGTGTGCGCAATTCCCGGCGCTTCCTCGAATTCCGAAATTATGGCGACACCGAGTTTGAGTTAAAAACCAAAATCACCGCCCTTTTCGAGCGTGCCCGCAATCGCTGGACGGGCGTTTTTGCTGAAAGCTCCAAAATCGAGCTGACGCCTTCCCACCTCTCCGTTTGCGTCTCTTCTTTGCAGGACGTGAAACTCTTCAACTCCAACCTCGAAGTCGTGGACGAAGCCTTCGAGTACCTTATCAACAAAACCAGCAAGGGTGAAAAAGGACAGTATTTCACCCCCCGCTACGTCATTGATATGTGTGTGAAAATGCTCAACCCGCAAGAGCATGAGACGCTCATTGACACGGCGGCGGGCAGTTGCGGCTTCCCTGTTCACGCCATTTTCCATGTCTGGAAACAAATCCTCGAAGACGAGGGGCTACCGCAAAGCCACCTTTTCACCGCTGAAAAAAAACCTGCCCGCTGCGAAGATTACGTCCGGGAAAAAGTATTTGCCATTGATTTTGATGAAAAAGCCGTCCGGGTAGGCAGGACGCTGAACCTCATTGCCGGGGACGGACAGACCAACGTGCTTCACCTCAACACCCTCGACTACGACCGCTGGCCAGAGCGAACCGACGACGACAAGGCTTGGATTGATACTTACTTCGAGGGTTGGCGGCGGTTCAAAAAGCTGCGGGCAGAAAAGGACAGCAACCGCCGTTTCAATTTCGACGTGCTCATGGCGAATCCGCCTTTTGCGGGTGACATCAAAGAAACCCGCATCCTCGCCAAATATGACTTAGCCAAAAAGCCGAATGGCAAAACATCTTCCGCCGTTGGGCGGGACATCCTCTTTATCGAGCGCAATCTTGATTTTCTCGCCCCCGGTGGTCGCATGGCGGTTGTGTTGCCGCAGGGACGGTTCAACAACAGCTCGGACAAAATCATCCGCCAGTATTTCGCCGAACGTTGCCGCATTCTGGCAGTTGTGGGCTTGCATGGAAACGTGTTCAAACCGCACACCGGCACAAAAACCAGCGTCCTTTTCCTGCAAAAATGGACGGACAAAAACGGCGTCAATCCCCCTCTCAAAGACTACGCTATTTTTTTCGCCACCATGCGGGAGCCGAGCAAGGACAACAGCGGCGATAAGGTTTTCCTGAAAAGGAAAGACCTCCCGCAAAAACCGACTGCGCAGCAGGTGGTGCATACCTCCATTGCCGACATGGCGCAAGAACCGCCCTCCCGTTACGATACAGAACCACGAGATTTAAACGAATACGTGCTCGACCAACACGGGCACCTGATTGTAAAACATGACCTCTTTAGCCACGACGGGCTGACACGAGAGGGAATTGCAGAGGCATTTATCGAATTTGCTAAAAAGGAACGACTCAGTTTTTTTTAGATAGCCCTTCCGATGAAGCTAAATATGAGGCTTTGTTGGAAGGGCTAAAAGTGTCGGAGCAATTATTTTCTAAAGTCAAATCGAGTAAAAATTTCAGATTTGATGCTGAGTTTTTCGCCCATTCAGCATCGTCCAGTCTGGAGAAAATTTTAGAATCAGGTAAGTTCAGGCAGCTCAAAGAGTTAACTAACTACATTAGTTCTGGTCACACACCCTATAAACATGATATTACTCAAGGAGAAGTCAAGTTTATTACTGTTGAATGTATTGACGATTTAGTTCTTAATCATGACAAACTCAAAAGAGTAACTAAAGAACAGTTTGAAAAAGAATACCAAAAGAACCATGCACAAATCGGCAGTGTAATTTGCACCATTAAAAGAAGAATCTGCAAGGCATACGCTTTTTTGGAAAAAGTCATTGAGCCAATGGCAATCAATCAGGATGTGGCCATCATTTTGCCACAACAAGTAGTATTACCAGCATATTTAGCGACATATCTCAATTGCAATATCGGTCAAACCTTTGCTGATAAACAGAAGACCGGGCAAATGAACCCTTACATAAGTGTTGATAATTTGTCCACTTTGCCTGTCTTTTTACCTTCATTAGGATTTCAAAGAAACGTTGAAGGAATTCTAAAATTAGCTTACAAGAAATTGAACGAAAGCCAAACATTTTATAACCGAGCCGAACAAATCCTTTCTCAATCTTTAGGGTTGGTAGACATTGATACAGGAGTGAAAGTAAATAGCAACATCAAGACATTTTCCACCTCATTTTTGGAGTCGGGGCGGTTGGATGCAGAGTATTATCAGCAGAAGTATGAAAGGTTAGCAGAAACTTGTTTTTCTAAAGCAGTATACACGAAAACAATGCAAGATATTCAACACTTTAACGCTCGTGGATTACAGCCTGAATATGTTGAAAATGGAGAAGTGGACGTAATCAATAGCCGCCACATACTTGAAAAACATCTGGACTATAATAATTTTGAAAAAACGACCCTGCAAAATTGGAAATTTCAAACCAGAGCCCAAGTGTTCAAAAATGACATTTTGATTTACACAACAGGCGCAAACATTGGGAGAAGTCAAGTTTATTTAAAATCAGAAAAAGCACTGGCGAGCAACCACGTCAATATTTTGCGGATTAAAAATGAAAATCCAATTTATGTTGCCTTTGTACTCAATTCAAAAATAGGACGCCTTCAAACGGAACAATTAAGCGCCGGTTCTGCTCAGCAAGAACTTTATCCAAAAGACATTGCGCAGTTCTACATTCCATTTATAAGCGAACTTAAACAAAGACAAATTAGCGATTCTGTTTTGAAGAGCTATACTTTGCAAACGGAAAGCGAAAAGCTCCTCACCTTAGCCAAACAAGCCGTAGAAACCGCCATCGAGCAAGGCGAAGCAGCCGCTGAAGCCCTGCTCAAAGCACACCTGCACAAAGAAATGACAGCATGATTCGAAATATCCAGATAAAAAACTTCAAGTCGCTCAAATCGGTGGATGTGGATTTGAGCAACTTAAACTTGTTGACCGGGCTGAATGGCTCTGGCAAAAGCTCTCTGCTGCAAGCCCTGCTGCTGCTCCGGCAAAGCGAGCACGAAATCGGGCGGGGCAGGATGCTGCTTCAAAAAAAGGAAAACGAACTGTTCGATGCGGGCGTGGCAAAGGATGTTTATTTCCAATGGGGGATTGAGAAAACGATTGATTTCCGCTTGTTGCTGGAAAATAGGTTTCTACTGGACTGGTCGTTCGACTGCGACGTGCTGATTTCACCCGATGATAATATTTTGACGACGGAAAAGAAATATACGGCTGCCGATTTGATACAAAGCGCCGTGTTTACCCAGCAGTTCCACTACCTGAATGCGGAGCGCCTTAGCCCCCAAAATCTGTATTCTCGCAACGTCGAAGTGGTGGAAAATGAGCGTTCCATTGGCGTTTTTGGGGAATACGCCGTGCATTTTCTGGAGCATTTCGGCAACAATTACGAAGTTGGTATGGAAACTTACGAAGTCAGCAAGAAGGATGAAAAGACAGGTAAAGAGACGACTGAAACAAAGAAGAGAGTTAGAGTCGGATTTGAGCATCTACTGCATCCCAAAGCGAAGTCCGAAAAGCTCATCCACCAAGCCGATGCGTGGCTGAGCGAAATCTCTCCCGGCGTGAACCTCATCCCCGAAAAAGTCTCCAACGAGGAGAGCCGTATCTCTTACCAGTTTGGCACTTCCTTGGGCAGAACCAACCGCTTCAAACCCAAAAACGTAGGCTTTGGCTTGTCGTACGTTTTGCCAGTAATCGTCACCTTACTCACCGCCGAACCGGGGCAGTTGATTTTAATGGAAAACCCGGAGTCGCATATTCATCCGAGAGGTCAGGCGGAATTGGGGCGCTTGCTCGCCGCAGCCGCTCAAAGCGGAGCGCAGCTTTTGGTCGAAACACATAGCGACCATATTTTGAATGGCATTCGCATAGCAGCCCGGAACAAGCAAATTGACCCGGGAAAAGCCGTCGCTTTTTATTTCAAAAGAAATGAAGAAGACAATTCCTCCGACATCACGCCCATTATCGTGGACGCCAATGGAAAACTGCACCGCAAAACGGCAGAGGGTACGACGGCGAAAATCCCAAAAGGTTTTTTTGATGAATGGACGAATTCAATGGCTCAACTTTTCTAAAACATGGAAATATTCTTCAACGAACTATCCGTTCGTGCCGCCGCCAATGATGAGGAGGCGAAACGCTGGCTAACTGAACTTGCTAAAGTCGGGCGATTGCTAAAAAAAATCATCGAGTCTATGCAGGAAGGCACTTTCGCTTTTCGGCGAAAAGAAGATTTTGGTGAAATGCCCATTACTGCTACTGCTACTCTCCGGCATTTTCTTGCGGAAAACTTCGATTTTTCTGACCCGGAACCCATCTTTTTACTCGGTATTTTTGACTCGCCGTATATCACTCCCGGTGACCCGCACCATAACGAGTTTGAATACATCAGCCTGAATTTTGAAGACGAGAAACATTTTGAAACAGGACTTGCAGCAGCTTTTTTAAAGAAATCAATGGCAGTCAGTTTCAACAGTGACGCCCGGTGGGATGTGTGCGATTTTGAAATAGAAATTGAAAGACTGAACCAAAACTCAACAGACATCGAAGAAATCAGAGAAAACGTCAAGCACACAAGCAAAGAGCAGCATATTATTGAATGCCATCTGCTTTTGTTGTCCAATTTATTTGATTGGAATGCACATCGCCCGCGATTCGATGTTTCTACCGAATCCCAGACCCTTTTACCAATGCTTGAACTTTACACACTTTTACTTGACGAGGGTGGATGGGCTGAGTTTTACCATGAAATTTCATCTATTCCTGAGACCGAAAGAATTGCAAAAATTAATGTGTTGGCTTCGAAAATTGCAGAATTGCAGAGATGGGAGGAAGCTACCGGCAGTCTCGCTTCACAAAACAGAAACAGAACCATATTCACCATTCCAAATTCTAATTTAATTGTTGGGCTGGACACTCAACATGGCGAATTTGAAATCCATCGAAATCAAAGAGGCAACAACCACTTGGGAGCGATATCATTTGATGGGAACAGATTTAAATCTGCAAGACCCGGTCGTTCTCTGAATATTTAGGAATTATCCTGCTGCAATAGTTTTCAACACAAGCTCCCCCCTTGAGTCTTTGATAATTTTGCCCAACGTCGGCAGGCAGGTAAAAACAAAAAAAGAGGCTGAACATCTCGTCCAGCCTCTTTCTGTTTTAACTCGTCTTGACCCACCGTTTCAACGCATCAGCGTCGCATCCCCCTCAAACAACTCCTCCCTTCCATCCACAAATTCCACTTCCACAAACCACGTGAACACCGCCGGGACAAGCGGCTTACCCCGATATTTCCCGTCCCAACCGCCCACCGGGTCGTTCGGCGCAAAATCATTGTACTCCCAAACCGTTTCCCCCCACCTGTCAAAAACGAGAAAGGATTTTATTCGCTTCACCTGCGCCCCGCCGAAGACGATGAGCAAGTCATTCGTGCCGTCTTCGTTGGGCGAAAAGGCATTCGGGACGAACACCTGCCGGTCTTTTTTCACGAACACCGTCTGCTGGTCGCTGTCCATGCAGCCATTGCTTTCGACGGTCACGGTGAAGGTGGTCGTCGTGAAGGGATAGGCGATTGGATTGAGGCAGGTGTCGCAATTGAGCAACGAGACGGGCGTCCATTCGATGTGGTCAATGCTGTCTTCGGGAATGCTGATTTGCGCAAGCAAAGACAAGCTATCGCCCAAGTGAATCACGTTGTCGCCTTCGATGAGCAGGATAAGTTCCACGTTCAGTTCCTGCGGCTGCTGGATGTCAATCGTCAGCATGTTTTCGCAGCCGTTGCCGTCGAGGACGGTGAGTTCGTAAATGCCCGCTTCGAGGTGGGTGAAATTTGCGCCGCTGGCAAAGGGGCTGCCGTTCAACGAATATAAATAAGGTGGCTGCCCGCCGCCCACCGAATCCACCGAGATGGCGGCGTCGTTTTCTCCAAAACAACTCACCGGCTGAATCGAAATGGTCGGAACCGGAACTTCCTGGCTCGCCTGCACGACCACAATGTCGGTTGCCGAACAGCCGAGTTGGGTGTTGGTCACGGTCAAAGTGTAAGTTCCTGCCTGGGTGACGGTCGGTTGCAGCGAAAGTGAATCACCGGGGAAAATTGCTCCGGCGGCACTCCAAACGTGGCTCAAATTTGCGCCGGTGCTGGTGCCGTTGCCGCCGAGTTGCACTTCGGTTTCGCCTTCCTTGCAAGTCAACTCAGCGTCCACTCCGGCATCAGCAATTGGCTGCGCAACGATTTGAATCTGAATGTTTTCGCTGAAACTGCAATTGTCAATTTGGTAATTGCAGGTGAGCGTGTGCGTACCCAAACCTGCCGCCGACGGGTCGAAAATGCCAGTCGTTGGATTGGTGATGCCGCTGCCGCTCCAGGTCGTTGTGCCGCCGGTGCTGCCGATGACAGCTGCCGTCAACGTCTGCGTCGAGGTCAATTCCGTGAGGCAAATTGGCGCAACCGGCTGAATGTCAATCGTCACGCCGGGGCAGTCGAGCGCATCGCAATTTGATTGCAAAATGACCGGCGGGCAGACGGTGTTCCCACTCACCGTCAGTTCGATGCTGATTGGTTGACCCGGGTTCAAATTGCCTACCAAATACGAAGTCTGCGAGGTGAAACTGCCAGTCAATCCTCCCGTCACGACGACGTCGTAATTCGTTGCGCCAAGCACCGGTTGCCACGAAAATTCAACGCTTTGCGTCGTCGAGTTGCAGGTGACCGTTGGTGCTTGCAGCAATTCATCTACCTGAACGTCAAAGGTTTGCGGCGCAGACGTGCAGCCGTTTTCAGCCACCGTCAGCGAGATGGTTTTTGCGCCGCCGGTCGCCCAGGTGACCGAGTGCGGACCCGCTCCCGTGCCGGGCGTCGCCGTTCCGCCGCCAAAATCCCAGACGAAACTGGCGCTGCCGGAAGCGTCGCCAACGTAGGTCACGGTCGCCGCATCCGCTTCGCAAATGAGAGCGTCGGCGGTGAAATCTGCGCTCGGCGACTGGTTCACCGTGACGACGGTCGAGCCGTTGAACGTGCAGCCGCTTTCCACGAAAGTGTAGGTCAGCAAATGTTGCCCAATGCCTGCGGCGACCGGGTCGAAAGTGCCGGTGGCCGGGTCAATCCCATTGCCGCTCCAAGTGCCGGAACCGCTGCCGTCCGAGCCGCTCACCATCAAAGAAAGTTGGGTGGGAACTGCCACGCCGAGGCAAACCGGCTCCACCGGCTCGATGCCAATCGTGATGCCGGGGCAATTCATGGCGATGCAAGTTTGCTGCGCCGAAACAGGCGGACAGGCGTTGCCGCTGAAAGCCGTCACTTCTATAGTCGCTTGATTGCCAGGCACTAAGCCGGTGATGAGATAAGAATTTTGTGAAATCTGCGAGCCTGGGTTGCCGGAAATCAAAGTCGCCGTGAAGCCCGTTGCGCCGGGCACGTCCGTCCACGTAAACTCGATGCTGCTGGTCGTCGGGTTGCAAGTGATGACCGGCGCTTGCAGTGGCTGGTCAACCTGCACGGTTTGCGTCGCAGGCTGGCTGGCGCAACCATTCGCAGCGGAAACCGTCAGCGAAATCACGTGCGAACCAGTCGCCGCCCAAGAGACGTCGTGTGGACCTTGCCCGATGCCGGGCGTCGCCGTTCCGCCGCCAAAATCCCAGGTGTAAGTCAAACCCGGCTGCGCCGTGCCGGTGAATTCCACCACCGAATTATCGCCTTGACAAACAGGCGATTGCACCGTGAAATCAGCCGTCGGCGGCGGGAACACATCTATAGTTATGTTGTCCGAATATTGGCAAGCGCCTTCTTCGTAAGTCGCCGTGATGGTGTGCGAGCCTTGCCCGGCTTGGGCAGGATTGAAAGTTCCAGCCGCCGGGTCGGTGATGCCCGTGCCCGACCAGGTCAAAATTCCGCCGCCTGCGCCGCCGCTCACCGTCGCCGAAAGGTCGAAAGGCGAGAGATTGCCGCCGAGGCAAATGCCATTCACCGGGGCGATGTCGAGGGTGACGTTGGGGCAATTTTGCGCCGTACAATTGGCTTGCGCCATGCTGCTGCCGCAGGGTCCCGTGTTCACCGCTTCGACCTGGATGGTGATTTGCGTGCCTGCCGCCAGGTTGGAAAAGAGGAAAGACGTGTCCGAGCTTGCCAAGCCGCCGTTGCCGCTGACGACGGTCACGTTGTAGCCCGTTGCGTCGGGGATTTGATTCCAGAAAAATTCAACGCTCGACGTGGTGCTGTTGCAAGTGATTTGCGGCAGCGGCAAAGGCGTTTCCACGCTCACGGTCTGCGAATTGGTTTGCGAAGCGCAGCCGTTTTCTTCCACCATCAAAGTTATCGTTTGGCTTCCGCCGCTTCCCCAGGTGACCGAGTGCGGACCTGCGCCAGTGCCAGGCGTCGCTGTTCCGCCGCCAAAATCCCAGGTAAAATTGGCGCTGGCAGAGGCGTTGCCTGAATAATTCACCACCGAAGCACCGCTCGAACAGATGGGCGAAACGGCGGTGAAACTTGCCGTCGGCTGCGGGAACACGTTGATTGTCAGCGAAGAATTGTAGTTGCAAGTGCCTTCAGCATAGGTTACGACCATCGCATTTGCGCCCACGTTGGCATCCTCCGGGTCGAACAAACCGCTGGCTGGATTGAGCAAACCCGGACCCGTCCAGGTGAACGTGCCGCCGCCTGCGCCACCTGTTTGCGAAGCAGTCAAAAAGAAAGGCGAGGTCGTGCCGTCGAGGCAAATGTCAGGCACCGGGTCAATGGTGACGGTCACGTTGGGGCAATCTTGCGCCGTGCAAGAGGCTTGGGTGCTCGTGTTTGGGCAGGCATTCCCGGAAACGGCTTGCACGGTCACGCTGACCATTTCGCCGGTTGTCAAACCTGAGACGAGGTACGACATGGGCGAGTTCATCACGCCCGTTTGCCCGGTGGAAACGGTCACGTTGTAGCTGCTTGCGCCGGGCACGTTTGCCCACGAAAACTCAACGCTGTTGAGGGTGCTGGCGCAATTGACCACCGGGGCTTCGAGCAATTCGTCCACCTGCACCGTTTGGCTGGTCGTCGCCGAAGGGCAGCCGTTTTCCTGCACGAGCAAGGTGACGGTTTTGCCGCCGCCGCTCGCCCAGGTGACCGTTTGCGGCCCTGCGCCCGTGCCGGGAGTTGCCGTTCCGCCGCCAAAATTCCAGTTGAAAGTTGCGCCAGCGCCTGCCGTTCCGGTGAAAGTCACGGTCGAAGTTGCGTTTTCGCAGATGGGCGAAGTGGTTGTAAATGAAGAAGTTGGCGTCGCAAAAATGTCAATTGTGGTCGTCGCCGAAAAATTGCAGGCGCTTTCCGTGTAGTTGAAAGTGATGGTGTGCGAGCCTGCGCCCGCCATGTTCGGGTCGAAAATGCCGGTGCTGGCATTCGTGATTCCAGTGCCGCTCCAAGTGCCCGTTCCCCCACCTGAACCGCCGGAAATGGTTGCCTCCAAATCAATCGTCGGCGCACCGGCAGAGAGGCAAATGTCAGCCACCGGATTGATGTTGATGGTGACCGGCGGGCAGTTTTGCGAGACGCAAGTAGCGGTGGCGGTGCTGTTGCCACAAGCCCCGTTGCCGACGGCGACGACTTGCAAAGTGACGGCAGTGCCGGGGTTTAAGTTATTGACCGTGAAGGTGTTGCCGCTCTGCGTTCCGGTTTGACCGGAGACGACGGTCACGTTGTACCCGGTCGCACCGGGCACGTCTGCCCAGACAAATTGAACTGAAGTCGAGGTCGTCGTGCCGCAATTAATGACTGGTTGCGCCAGCGGCGCATCCACCTGGACAGTGTGCTGAACGGGCTGCGAAGTGCAGCCGCCTTGCGTCACCGTCAGCGAAACCGTGTACGTTCCGGCGCTGCCGAAAGTGACCAAATGAGGACCCTGCCCGACGCCGGGCGTCGCTGTTCCGCCGCCAAAATTCCAGGCAAAAGTCGCCCCGCCGCCTGCCCCGCCCGTGTAAGTCACGACCGAAGAAACGCCAGCGCAAATGGGCGAAGTGGCGGTGAAAGTTGCCGACGGCGCACTGTTCACGGTGAGGATGATAGGGATTTCGTCGGTGCAGTTGCCGCTCGTTCCCAGGGCGTAATAAGTCGTAGTGGTTGAGGGGTTTACCGTTGTCGAAGGCAACACGTTGGCAGGCGTCGCTGGGGTTGCGGAGTGGAAAGTGATGGTGGGATTGGTGCCGTTTTGGTCAACGATTGCCAAGGTCGCCAGGTCGAAAGACTGCCCGGCGCAGATGCTCGGCGGCGGACTGTTTAACTGCAAAGTGGGCGGGTTGAGGTTGCCAAAAACTTCAATTGTAGCGGTGTTGGTGCAAGGCGGGTCGGCGTTGTTGTTGGTGATGGTCAACGTGTAAAGCCCTGGTTCATCAACAGTTACGACGGGTGTGCTGCCGACAAAACCGCTGGGTCCATTCCACTCAAAATCAATATTCGAGGAAGGAATCGAAGCCGTGCCATTCAGCGTCGCCGTCGGGTTGGCGCAACTCAGGGGCGGCGGGCTTGACGGCTGAATAATGGCTACGGTTGGAACTTCAAACATTGAGAGCTCCACGACGCTGTCGCAGCCCTGCCAGCTATCATACACGATGATGTGCGGTCCCGGCGGGCAATATTGCTGGTTGTTGATGGTCACGCATTCGCCGGGGCAAATCGTGGCGGTAGCGTTGGCTGGTGGAATGACGATGGGGATGAAATTCACGTTGACCACGCTATCGCAGCCGAGGTAGGACTCGAAAATGACCGTGCCCGAAGTACACATAAAATTGCCGCCGATTTCAATGCACTCACCCAAACAAACCATCGTGTCAAGCTCCGTCGGAGGAATGGCAGGACCGATGATAACCGTGATGCAATCGCTGGAAAAGTCGCCGCAAAAAGGCGCAGTAGTCGAGTTGAAAGCCGCCTGCATATCTGATAAATCTTGCCCGACCAAAGTTGCCAACTGCGTTTCGGCAGCGATGGCGTAGGAAAAACCGCAAACCGAGTACGTTCCCGGCGGCGTGCCCGACATGTCAGCCGTTGGATTGACGGCAGTGATAATTCCATTTTGAGCCAGCACGTAGGCGTAAGAATAATCGCCGGGGTTCGGCGGGGGACCGCTAAAAGTAGGCGGCAGGTTCAGGTTCAAGTCGGGGTCGCCGAAGCAGCCTTCGACGTTGGGGGCATTCAAGCTGCCGCCATCCGCTTCGCAGACGGTGCAGACCAAAGTGCCGCAAGCGAAAGTGAGGGAGAAATTATTGAGCGTCCCGACGTCCTGGCTGCAAATGTCGTTGACGGTCAGCGTCCAGGTTCCGTTGGCGGGGTCGCCTGCGTTGTTGAAATCGTTGAGGTCGCAACCCGGAGCTTGTTGCGCCCCGGTGACTGGGTCGGTGACGCCGCCACACGGCATGGTCCAAATGCCTGTCAGACAACAAGTTCCGCTGGAGCAAGGACCCGTGTTGCAAATATATTGAGTATTGTTGGTCAAGGGATTGCCTGTGCCGAGGACGATGCAGACGTCAAGGTTATCAGCATCGGTACCACAGTCACCGAAGAAGTTTCCGGCATCTGCCATAACCATATAATTCAGTCCACTAGGTGATGTGAGTGTGACACACAAATCCCCCACCCAAGTGTGTGTAATCGAAAAACAAACAGAGGTCAATGGGCACTGTGCTAAGTCATTTGGACCATTCACTGTTACGTCAAGAGTACCTTGAAAACTACCGTTGTCTTCAATAGGTACTGGGCAGTTGCCGGTCGAGAGGCAATCGCAAACTTGGCTGTACAGCGGTGACATCACGCACATCAGTAGGAAATTGAGTAAAAAAAGCAATGTACCTCTCATCTTCTGGTAAATTTTAGCTCGTCTTTCAGATGGAAAGAACAGGATGAATAATTGTTGCCGTCGGAAAAGCAAGAACAAGGGGGTAACCTTGCTGGGCATTAAGCGAGATGCATGTAGAGGGAAGAAAGTGGCATCAAGCAACCTAACAGGTTGAATTTAAAGGAAAGGGGTAAAATGAAGTGAAAAAACCTGGAAGAAAAAGCAAAAAACAATGCCAAAACAAGCCCTGTCCGCCCCCAACTTTTAATCGGGGCGAAAAATACAATTTTTCAATTTTTGGCAGGTGGTACTTTAGATTGTAAGGGAAGCCTGTGATAGAACACAAATTGGGTGGTGGGATTTGGAGAAATGGGTAGTGTCAATTTTTGGATGAACTGGACTTAGTTATCCAAAAATCGACACTACCAGTATTCGCATCTGCTTTGAAAGAATGGCTAACTACCCACAACTTAGGTTTGCCGTTTTCGATTATGGCAGTAGTGGGTAATCAATTGCTTTTGATTAATTTTTCCACATGGAAGAATGAGTCACTCCAAATACGTACCAAATAAATTCCTGAGGGCAAGTCAGTTATGTCAAAATTTGCTTGACTTGTTCCGCTTTCAATTTTTCCTTTTTGTAAAATTTTGCCAGTCAGGTCGGTTAAGTGAATACTCATCCTTCCATCAATTCCGAGAGCAGAAACTTTAACTGTCACACGGTCTTTTGTAGGATTAGGAGATACTTCCACTGGATATTCACTCAGTGTAGATTGATTCTTGTTGGGTTTGAGGAGTTCTTGCTCACCTCCACCCTCCGCAAACATCAGTATTTCACACTCATCGGTGAGTATTACTAAATCTGAAACGTTGGTAGTTGGTATATATACGGGGTCACTATTGGGATTTACCCAGAACTGATTATCAAAAGGATTGAAAAAGCCTGGAGGTGGTGGGCTAGGAATACCTCCAGGTGTAGCAATACCAAGACCGAAGGTACCTTCCCATCTATTAGTATGGCAAAGTTGAATTCCCATTTCACTGGTACCCCAAAAACTTATACCAACACCATTTGAAACAGTTCCTATAAATGTATTTTCAGTGAAATTAGTCGGGCTTGAACAATTACCACTTACGAATAATCCTTCCCCTAAACCTTCAAAAATATTGTTGGAAATCTTCCAATCTGGTGAAGAACTAAGCAGCAATCCATGGCTTTGACCAGCATTTGTTCCGGTAAATGAGATTTCGTTAAAGTTTATATCAGCGCCTTCCACACCTTCAACATAATTAAGAGTAATACCATTGATGCCTACAGGTCCAAGAACACTATTGGAAATGAGGTAGATTTTGTTTTGATTTATTGCGATATCATTTAATTTGGTAACCGCAATCCCACTATTACCATTATTTACATCAATAGTGCATCTTTCAATAATGGCTCCAGGAATTAAAATAGGTGTATTTGCTTCTAAATGAATAGCTTCACTAAGGAGTTGATACCCTCCAGTCCCGACACTAATATTGGTTTGGGAGATTTGAAGAGTATTAGCAGTTTGGTCATAAGTACATTTTATTCCATCTCTAGTGGCAATAATAGTTGAACCAGATAAAACGCTAAGATTTGGATTGCCTGTACAAAGAATCCCGTCTCTAGCATTGATAGTAGTCAGAACTAAGTCAATATCTGGATTGCCTGTACCAGCAATACCAGTGGTAGTAGCAGTTATATTTGCAGATGTCAAATTAATTGAAGCATTGCCAGCGCATTGTATGCCCAGAGTAGTATGGTCGATGGTTAAATTGCCAACGGATGATACTTGACTATTAGGCTCAGCTTTTATTCCAACCGCAAGTTCGTAAGAACCTAAATTCATGTGTAAAGCATTAGCAATCAAGCTTGCCCCACTTGTTACATGAACTCCAATTGCATTAGGTCCGCAAGCATAAATTTCGCTTACTTCACCGGTGAACTGACAAGTACTGAGTAATCTGATACTGGAATTTGCACCGAGAGTAAAAATACAGTTGGAAAACGTCATGGGTACGTTAATAATCAAATGAGCATTCGCAAGTATTAGATAGCATTCATTCTGACCAGTTATTTCCCCTGGTATGTCTGTAATGTTTATTGTGGCGGGTACTTTGATTGTGTTTTGGTTTATTTCTGGGCAGTTTAAACATTCTTGAGACATCAGTTGAATGTGAGCAGTTGCAAAGAAAAAAGCAACAGCCACCAATGTTTTAATGCTTTTCAAGGAAGTGAGACTAATCTTTTTCATGTTGTAGTTATTTATTGCACTCCATTAATTAGAAGCATTTTCAAACAATCCCTCCTAACCGTATGCCAACACATTGGCACGACAGATGTCAGGCATATTCTTAGAATTTTCAGGTCGGTGACCAATTTTTTTGATGGGACTCTTTAGAAAATGCAACCAATAACAGAAATGCCTCGCAAACCTAACCTCATCTTTTTACTTGCTCCTTTTTTTATTAGAAATTTTTTCCACGTTTTTCGTGATTTTTTCCACAATCATTTTCGGGCTGTCAGCTTTAGGCAGTGATTGGTGATTGGTGGGTGATTGGGGCGTCCCAATCACCAGTCACAATAATTTTTTTTTTGATTTGGCAGCAAATTCACCCAACCTCGACCATTTTTGGCAAGGTACTTGTCAAGTATTACAACTGATAGTTACGTGGCGCACGGACAAGTGCTTATGCAGTAAAAATTTCAGTCATTTTTTGAAATCGTCTGCTGCCGGGTGCTTGGTTCCCCCCGCTCACACTATTGGAACACAGTTTTTATCCCATGCAACATGTCACTGAACGTATTACTTTCGGGAGGAAGCCTCGGCTTCTTTTCGGAGAGAAAGAAGTTGCATGGGATTTTTCTTCCCACCACGTAGGATTTTCCCAACCGGCTTCTTTCTTAAAACTATTTCCTCATCTCAAAACACGGTTTGGCTATGTTAATCCTCCAATTTGCCCTCGTCGCATTCCTCCTCGGTGGAGGCATCATTACACTGACCAATTGGGTCGCTGAAAAACTGGAAAGCCGTTCTTTTGGCGGTTAACCGCACTGGAAAGGCATCTTGAGAGAGATGATTTTGAAGGTGAAGTTTTTCAAAATTTCTGCTTCAAAATCACCTCTCTCCACTCAATCTCCTCGCTGAAGTCAGGCTGCTAACTCACTGACTGCCAACCAACTGAAAAGTCCCATTCCAATTTTCAAGCATTCTTCATCCACGTCGAAAGTGTCCGTGTGAATGGGCGAGGTGATGCCCTTTGCCGGGTTGCCCGTGCCGATGCGGTAAAAGCAGGCGGGCAATTTTTGAGAATAAAAGGCAAAGTCCTCCGAGGTCATCCGCATGGGCAAATCCACGACGTTTTTCTCGCCTAAAAATTCGATGGCAAACTGCCGGGTTCGCTCGGTCAAAGCCTCGTCGTTGACTAAAAACGGGTAGCCTTTGGCAATGTCGAACTGGCAAACTGCGCCCATGCTTTCGGCGAGACCTTCTGCCATTTTTTTCATGCGGCGAAGCGCTTCCGCCCGCCAGTTCTCGTCCATGGTTCGGAAAGTGCCTTCCAATTTTACTTCGTTGGGAATCACGTTGGTAGCGCCGCCTGTGGAGTTGATTTTGCCAAAAGTCAGCACCGAAGGCACGAGCGGGTTGGCGTTCCGGCTGACGATTTGCTGCAAAGCCACCACCAAATGCGCTGCCACGAGCACCGGGTCAATCGCTTCGTGCGGCACTGCGCCGTGACCGCCCTTGCCTTTCACCGTGACAAAAAGCTCGTCGGCGCTCGCCATGAACATGCCCGCTTTGAAACCTACTTTGCCTACTTGGAGGGCAGGCAACACGTGCTGACCGACGATGGCTGCCGGTTTTGGGTTTTCCAAAACGCCTTCCTCGATGAGGATGGAAGCGCCGCCGGGAATTTTTTCCTCAGCGGGTTGGAAAATGAACTTGACCGAGCCTTCGAATTCATCCTTTAGTTCTGACAAAATTTTCACCGCTCCCAGCAGGCAGGCGGAATGCACGTCGTGCCCGCAGGCGTGCATAATGCCTTCATTTTGAGACTTATACGGCACGTCGTTGGCTTCCCGGATGGGCAAAGCGTCAATGTCAGCTCGCAGGGCGACGACCTTTTTCGCAGGGTTTTTGCCTTCGACGATGCCTACGATTCCGGTTTTTCCCCAGCCGTGCTCGTGTTGGATGCCCAGTTCGGCGAGCTTAGCGGCGATGAATTTTCCGGTTTCAAATTCCTGAAAAGAAAGCTCCGGGTGCTGATGCAGATGGCGGCGGAAGGCGATGATTTCAGCGTGAAAGCTGGCGGCGAGTTGTTGAATCTTATTTTTCAGCATGGCGCAAAAATGAGAATCTAAAGGTGACACCTCGAAAACAGCTTTTTGGGAGAGAAAAAAAATTTCATTTTTTTTCTCTCCCAAAAAGCCGTTTTCGAGGTGTCACCTTTGTACGATGTGGAAAACTCAGAATGTCCGTCCCTGAGATATTTCTCTACTTTTGCCCACAATCACCTGCTTTTGCGCAGCAAAACAAGGTGATGGAGCAGGCAGGTTTTTTTGGGAATTTTTTAAAAATTTAAACCAAAAACGTCCAGCTGCAAAAGTTTGAAAAACCAAAATACCACCGGAAGCCA
>CAZHLB010000027.1:0-1716 GCA_964533005.1 uncultured Saprospiraceae bacterium | reverse complement strand
TTTCCCACAAAACCCCTGTCTTTTCCCCAAAAAAAAATTTTTTTGGCTCCGCGTGGTTTTTGGGGAAATTTTGAAAAAATTTCCCAAAAAACCTGCCTGCTCCAAACGTTTCTCAAAGCAAATTCCGACCGGAAGCCATGGGAAAAATCATTTCGCTGTTGAATCACAAAGGCGGCGTCGGCAAGACCACCAGCGCCATCAATATCGGTGCAGGATTGGTCGAATTGGGCAAAAAAATCTTGCTCATTGACCTCGACCCGCAGGCTAATCTTACCCTTTCGCTCGGCATTCCTCGCCAAGCCAATACCATTTACGAAGCCCTCCGGGGCGAGTGCGAATTGGAACCTTACCACTTCAAGGACAACCTCGACGTGGTCATTTCCACCCTCGACCTTTCGGGCGCAGAGATGGAATTGGTCAACGAGGCGGGCAGGGAATATTTGCTCCGGGAACTGTTCGAGCCGCTGAAAGAGGACTACGATTTCATCATCATTGACTGCCCGCCGTCGCTCGGTTTGCTCACGTTGAATGCGCTGGCTGCCAGCGACGTGGTTTTCATTCCGCTGCAAACGGAATTTCTGGCGCTGCAAGGTTTAGCGAAAATCAAGCAGGTGGTGGACAAGGTGAAGTTTCGCTTGAATAAAAAATTAGACATCGGCGGCGTGATTGCCACGATGTACGACCAACGCAAGGTGCTCAACCGGGACGTGGTGGATACCATTCGCAAGTATTTTGGCGAAAAAGTCTTCGACACGCTCATTCGGGAAAACGTGGCGCTGGCGGAAGCGCCCGCCCAACGGAAAGACATTTTTTCCTATTCCAAAAACAGCATCGGCGCCCAGGATTACCTGAGCTTGAGCAAGGAAATCGTGGCTCGCATGGAAAAAATTGAAAACGGACAGGCGACGGTCGCTGCCCAGCAGGATTAGTCAAGTATCTCGGCGGGATGGGTTTTTTGAGGAGAAATTGGGATGTTTCAACAACACGTTTTTTTTAACACATAGTCACATGAGTTCACATAGTTTGCTGATGCTCAAAAGCTATGTGAACTCATGTGACTATGTGTTGATGAAAAAAGTCGTGTTGGTAAAACATCCTGAAAAATTTTTTCAAAATTTTTCTTCGACCTGTTTTTGCTGCTTTCCCTTCTTGATTGTGAGCAAGAAAAAATTCACGGACGGACTCGACAGCGTTTTTGCTGCCAACGACCCGAAGGACATCTCCGGGCGGGGGACTTCTTTTTTGCATGATACCTTCCTGGCAGAAGCAAAACGAGACGACCAGCCGGAAGCCCGCAAATCATCCGCCCGCAAGACCTTCACCACCGACCTCGATTCCTTGTTGGAAGAAGCCTTGCAAGAAAGTTTCCGGGAACAAACGCAGCCTTCCGCCGATGGGAAGGCAAAGGTTTTTCACCAGCAAACCCACCGCCGCCGCCCCCTCAGCGGCTTGGATATGTTCATCCGCCGCACGGTGGAAGCGGGCGCTATCGAAATTGACAACGACGAAACGACCGGCATCAAACGCCTGACCGTGAACTTCGACCGGGAGAAATTGGAGAAGCTGAAGAAAATCGCCCGCATGGAAAAGGCTTATTTGAAGGATATTTTGGGGGATATCGTGGGTGAGTATATTCGGAGGTATGAGACGAAAAAGGGGGCTTTGGCTTGAAACCGTGCCCCCCAAACACCGTGTTGGGGGGGGGGCCATCACCCA
>CAZHLB010000026.1:4697-20804 GCA_964533005.1 uncultured Saprospiraceae bacterium | reverse complement strand
GAAGGGTTGAAATTTCAGAAAAATGGCTTCCGTTGCCGTTCAGTTTTGCGGTCGAGTCACCGCCGAACTGGAGTTCGGCGGCACGGGGCGGCTTGGGCGGAATGAAAAATTTCTTCCGCTCGAAAGGATAAGTCGACAGCGGGATGCGCCGCCTTTTTTCATGTTCAAAATAGCCTTGCCAATCCACTTCCACGCCGCTGACCCAAAGCCTGGCGAGGGTTTTCAAGATAAATTCCTCATCGTTTTTGACCTCCTTCGGATGCCGCACGGAGGCAAACACGAGCGGCTTTTCAAGAGTGGGAAAGCCCCGAACAAACGTACTCAACGTCTGCCCGGGCCCCACTTCGAGGAAGATACGATTCGTTAGGTATGAGGTATGAGGGATGAGGGATGAAGGGGACATCAGAGTTGCCAAGCCGTCAGCGAAACGGACGGGTTGGCGCAGGTGGCGAAGCCAATAATCAACAGAGGTCGCTTCTGCGTCGGTCAGCCAAGTGCCGGTGACATTGGAGACGATTGGGATTTTTGGCGGATGCAGTTCGACGGTTTCCAAATACTTGCGAAAGGCAGGCAAAATTGGCTCGATTTGCGGCGAGTGCGCCGCTACGTTGATGTGAATTTTGGAGCAATCCACGCCTGCCTGCGTCAGCCTTTCTTGCAGAGAATCAATGGCTTGTGCCGTGCCGCTGACCACGAGGCTGTCTATTTTATTGAAAACGGAAATAGTCAATTCGTCCTGCGTCTGCTCCCCTCCCAGGGTTGGGGGTGATGCCTGCGTCTGCCCCCCTTTAGGGGTTGGGGGTGATTGCGGCTGCGCCAAAAATGGTCTTAATTTCTCCTCCGTCAACGCCACACTCAACATCCCGCCGTTGCCCGGCAAAGTCTCGAATAGCTTTCCCCGAACCGTGACCAAGCCAATCGCCGCTTCCAGCGACATGACACCAGCGAGGCAGGCAGCAGCATATTCGCCTGCGCTATGCCCGATGAGTTCGGCAGGTTGGATGCCCCAGCTTTGCCAGAGTTTTGCCAGCGAATATTCGATGGTGAAAAGCGAGGCGAGCGCCAGGCTTGGCTGCTCCAAATTTGCTGAACTGCTGACAACACTTGAAGTGCTGTCAGCAGTGGTGGCGGATGGAAAAACCAAATCTCGCAAATGCACATCGTGCTGTTTTTCAAGGATTTCAAAGCATTCCTCCACGTGCCGCCGGAAAGTTGGATTGGCTTCGTAAAGGAGGTCACGAGCCATGTTCACGTATTGCGCACCGCCGCCGGGAAACAGAAAAACAATTGGTGATTTGTGATTTGTGATGGGTGATTGGGGGGCGACAAGCTCCAATTTTTCTTTGCCGGGAAAGGCAAGAAACGCTGCTCTTTTTGGAAAATGTTGCCTGCCAGTGGCAAGCGTGAAGGCAGCGTCAGCCAGCGAGATGGTCGGATTTTTTTCAAAAAAGGCAGTCAAATTGGCGCTCGCCTGCTCTAAAGCTTGCTCTGTTTTGGCTGAAAAAGGCAGGATTTGCGGCAGCGCAGACCTTTCCGAAAGTTTCAAACTTTCGGAAAGGTGGGTTCTTCCCGAAACGACCGGCGCTTCTTCCAAAATGATGTGCGCATTCGTACCTCCTAACCCAAACGAACTGACCCCCGCCCGCCTCGCCTCGCCGCTGCGCCGCCACTCGAGCGGCGCAGCATTCACGAAGAAAGGCGAGTTTGTCCCGAAGGGAAGGGACGGATTGGGAGTTCTCCAGTGAAGCGTTGGCGGCAACACTTCATGGTGGAGCGATAAAGTAGTTTTGATAATGCCGGCAATGCACGCCCCGGCGTCGAGGTGACCGATGTTGGTTTTGACGGAACCTATTGCGATTTCGGATTTGGGATTTCGGATTTCGGATTTGCCCGTACCCTGCCGAAATCCGAAATCCGAAATCCGAAATCCCTCGGTAAGTCCTTGAATTTCCATGGGGTCGCCGATGAAAGTTCCAGTGCCGTGGGCTTCGACGTAGCTAATTTTGTCGGCAGTCAAACCAGATTTTTCGAGGGCTTGGGCGATGCAGGCGGCTTGTCCTTTGCTGCTCGGAGCGGTGATGCCTGTCTTTTCGGAGCCGTCGTTGTTGATGGCGGTGGATTTGATGACTGCCCAAATGTGGTCGCCGTCGGCGATGGCTTTGTCCAGTTTTTTCAGCACGAGCATTGCCATTCCGTGCCCTTGCACCATACCGTTTGCATCGGCGTCGAATGCCCGGCAGTAGCCGTCTGGCGAAAGGGGGCCCCCTTCGATGTGTTGATAACCTGCAAAAACAGGCGCTTGCACCCTGCCGCCGCCCACCAAAACCATTTCCGAGTCGCCTGCGAGGAGGCTTTGGCAAGCCAGGTGAATCGCCACGCCGCCGGTCGAGCAGGCAGTTTGAACATTGACAGCGGGCCCCCGCAAGTTCAATTTATAGGCTACCCGGCTGATGCTGAAGGAACTGTCGCTGGCTAACATTTCTTGATACCAGCCGCCAGAATTTTCGAGCAAGTCTTTGTTTGTCAGTAAGTTATTGAGTTGGTATGTGTTCCGGGCGACGCCGCCGAAGACGCCGATTTTGCCCTCGAAGGCGAAGGGATTGTAGCCTGCGTTTTCCAGTGCTTCGTAGGCTGTTTCGAGAAATTGGCGGTGCTGCGGGTCGAGCATTTCCGCCTCTTTTGGGTGAAAACCAAAAAAGGAGGCATCGAAAGAGTACGGGTCGTCGAGGGCGTAGGTGCGGCGGACATGGTTGGAAATTGGGAAATTGGGAAATTGGGAAATTACGCCTTCGGCTTCGAGGTCGGCGTCGGTGACGAGGTGGCTGACGTCTTTGCCGGAGATGAGATTTTGCCAGAATTCTTCGATGTTTCGAGCGCCAGGCAGGCGGCAAGACATGCCGATGATGGCGACGTCTTGATTTCGGGTTTGGGGTAACCTTTCCGAAAGTTTGAAACTTTCGGAAAGGTGGTTTTCCGGAAGGTTCGAAGCTGACCTTTCCGAAAGTTTGAAACTTTCGGAAAGGTTGGCAATACCTTGATAGCCAAATGTTTCCGCCATCTGCCAAGTCTCCGGGCACAAAAAATTATCGGTCAAAATGCCTTTCCAATCCTCCGCTTTTTTGGCATTGATGCCAGCCTGCCGGTCAAAATTCACGTCACCCATCGAGCGGCTGTCAGCATAAATTCCGCTGACCATTTTCTTGTCCAAATCCTGGTACGGTTGCAGCAAACCTTCGTGAAACGGGATGCCGAGCGTGTCGCAAAGCTGCCGCATCACTTGCTCTGGATTTTTCACAAGTTCCTCATAAACAATCCGGTACTGCTGCGAGGCGGGTATTTTTTTCAGAAAATCCAGCGTGTTTTGGTGGCTATGCAGCCAGACCAATTCGCTCAATTGCCTCGCCGTCAGGTCGTGTTCGTGCAACCAAAGCACCTGCTCCATTTTGTATTTTTCAAAAGAGCGAACCATGCTGTATGGGTGGCGGACGAGGTGGATGAACAGAGGTTTTTTAAAATCCGTCGCTGCTTTTTCAAGCGCTACCGGGTCGAGGGCATAGCTCGGCGATTTGTCAACGATGATTTTTGAGGTATGAGGTATGAGGTATGAGGTATGAAGGGCGTCCAGCCAGGTTTGCAGGTGGGCAAACATTTCCTGCGTGGTCGTGCCTTGTTTTTCGAGGCGTTGCAGGAGCAATTTTGCCTCGTCGGCGTCGCAGTTTTTTAGTTCCATCACGGCTCGGACGAGACCTTCCGCCCAGAGGGCAAATTTGCCGGAGTAGGCTTGGCTGCGTTCTTCAAGCGTATGAAAATGAAGCAGTTGCAACTCGTTGCAGGCGAACAAACCGGGGTGACCGGCAAGCATCACCCGCAGCAAAGTCGTGCCGGAACGAGGCGGTGCGAGGATGAAAATGGGTGACTGGCGATTGGGGATTGGGGACTGGTGACTGGTGACTGGGCGCTGCCGATTTTTGGGAATGAGGCTTGGGAAAGCGGCAATTTGTTCCGGCAAAAGGGAAAGAAGGGGACGGCTTTGCGCCGCCCCCGAAGGTGAGAAAACCCAACTGTTTCCAGTTGCTTTTTTGGACATGGTGGCAAAAACGCCGGGATAATTCTTATCGAAAAAGGCGGCATAACTCGCCACCGTTGGATAATCAAAAATGGTCGTGATGAAAATGGACGCCGAGCAAGCAGTCATCAACTCGCCGATGAATTTTGCCGCCTGGATGCTGTTGCCGCCTAACTCGAAAAACTTGTCGTGCCTGCCGATGGGCGAGACTTGCAGCAGGGTTTTCCATTTTTTGGCGATGAAAATTTCCAGTTCGCCTTGCGGCGCTTCGTAGGCTTGAGATAGGGTGGGGCGGTCGCCGAGAGGTTCGGGGAGGGCTTGGCGGTCGAATTTTCCGTTGGTGGTCAGGGGCATTTTTTCGAGGAAAACGAAGTGCGAGGGCAGCATGTACGAAGGCAGGCTTTGCTCCAGGTGGCTGCGCAAGTCGCTGACTGTCAATGAAAAATCAGGATGAAGCGTGAGATAGGCGACGAGGCGTTGCTTGTTGATTTCGTGCTGGTTTTTCAAAATGACGACCGTTTCTTTCACGGCAGGGTGCTTGCTGAGGGCGGTTTCTACTTCCCCCAATTCGATGCGGTAGCCTCGATATTTTACCTGAAAATCAGACCTGCCGAGGAACTCGATGTTGCCGTCGGGAAGCCAGCGGGCGAGGTCGCCGGTTTTGTACAACCCCCCATCACCCCCCCTGCCCCCCCTCGAGGGGGGTGGAGTACCCGCTTCGATTTTCTTGTCAAGCCTTGTTTCCACATGAGAATCAAAGAACGGCGTCACCCCCCCTTGAGGGGGGGCAGGGGGGGTGATTGGGCGCTGAACGAACCTTTCCGCCGTCAATTCAGGGCGATTCCAGTAGCCTCGACCGACGACAGGTTTTGTGCCGCCGATGTAAATTTCACCTACCTCGCCTGGCTCGACCGGGCGCATTTTTTCATCCAAAATGAAAATTTCGTAGTTCAAAATGGGCTTGCCGATGGGTGCTTTTGCCTCGGAAAAGCCTTTTGGAAACTTGAAAAACGTGCAGTTGACAGCCGCTTCGGTGGGCCCATACAGGTTGTAAAGCTGTCCGTTGGGGATGATTTTTTCATGTTTTTGCGCCAGCGAAACCGGGCAGACTTCACCGGAAACGTTGACCAATTGGATGCTTTGCAACTTGTGCGCAGGGGCTTGTTCGAGGATGAGCGTGTGCAGCGACGGCAAGGTGAGAAGGTGCGTAACCTGGTGTTTTTCAATGAGTTCAGCCAGTTTTTGGATGTCTTTTTCTTCGTTTTGTCGAGGTAAAATGAGCGGTGCGCCTTGCAGCAGCGTCCAAAAAATCGTCAGCACCGACACGTCGAAACTGATGGAACAGGTGAGCAGCATGGCGCCGATGGGTTCCGGTGCGATGGCTTGCTGCCCTTCGAGTTGGTTGAGCAGGTTTTCGTGGGAAATCATGCAACCCTTCGGCTTGCCGGTGGAGCCGGAGGTGTAAATCATGTAGGCGAGGTTGGTGGGTGATTGGTGATGGGTGATGGGTGATTGGGTGGGGGACGGCAGGCCTGTCAGCACTTTCCCGACCGAGGTCGGGACTGACAGGTTTTGGTTAAATTCTTGGTCGAGGCAAACGATTTTGGCAGAGGTCGGCGGCAGGGTTTCAATCAAGGAAAATTGGGTGAGGACTACTTTGGCTTGGGCATCTTCGAGCATGAAGGCGAGCCGGTCTTTCGGATAATTCACGTCTATCGGCACGTAGGCAGCACCAGCTTTGAGGATGCCAAAAATGCCAACTATCATTTCAAACGACCGCTCCAGATAGACTACGACGAAGTCTTCGGTTTGGACGCCAAGTTCAATCAGGTGGTGCGCCAGGCGGTCGGCTTGGCGGTTCAGTTCGGCGTAACTCATTGATTGACCGGCGAATGCGAGGGCGGTTGCATCCGGGTTGCGTTGGGCTTGCTGCTCGAAAAGGCGGTGCAGGCAAGTGTCGGAGGGGAAGGAAATGGCAGGCGATACGTGTCCGAGTCTGTTCATAGTAATTCCATTTGGGCGCAGGCTCATGCGAGCCTGTCCGAAGTGTTTGCCAGTTATGCGATAAATTTTTTCTGGTAAGACGCAGTTGAATGTGTCCGGGCAGCGGGGGAAACCGCTAAAGTGAGGGGATGAATTTTACAGGGAAATCAGCCGAAAATAGCTTTCTGAATTTATTTGATGCGCCTGAAAAATCAGGCTTTCGAGCAGGGAGGGCGGAAGATTTTCAAGAGGAACAAAAGTAAAGGAAAATTTCTAAGTCGCAAGCAAGTAGGCTCGTAGATTTGCCGCTCGATTTTTGGCAATTGTTCCAGCCTCCGATGGCGTGATTGTTGACCGTTTTGCAGCCCACCCACCTTTTCAAATAAAATTCCTTCGACCATGTTTCCAAGCTACAAGTCCATGATTTTCAGGGTATTGTTCACTGCTTTGCTTGCCGCTTTTTTCGCCGGAAAGCCTGTCGCCCAGGTGATTGATTACAACCAAATCGTGCCGCCGGAAGGTCAGCGCCCGGCTAATTTCGAAGACTACCTCGTGCAACTTGCCTGGCTGAACAATCCGGAAACCAAAATCCTGGAGCTGGAAAAATTGCAGGAAGAGAAGGAGGTTTCCCTGCAAAAATCAGCCTGGACGGACGACGTTGGTTTGACTTTCAACATGAATGAGGTCAGCCTCGCCAACGTCCTCGATGACACGAAAGAGGACAACCTCGTTTTGTACCCGCTTTATCAATTCACTGCAACGATGAAGCTCGGCAGCTTCGTGAACAACCGCAAAAAGCGGGAAATCGAAGCGGTGGACGTTCAGATTGCGGAAATGGAGGGCAACCGCCACAAGCTGAGAATACGTGCGGAAACACTCGCCCGCTATCAAACCCTGCTGTTAGCCGTCGAAACTTTGAAGGTTCGCACGAGGGCTGAGGAAGATGCCCGAAACACGCACGACTTTGTAAATCAGGCATTTAAAAGCCAAGACAAAGAACTGGACGATTACTTGCGGTCTTCGGAAGCGTACAACAATGCCATCGAAAAACGCCTCGCTGCGGAGACGGATATTCAACTGGCGAAGCTGGCGTTGGAGGAGATGATTGGGGTGAAATGGGAGGTGGCGGTGAAGAATGAGGAGCGGTTTAAAAAGTGAGATTGTGCCCAACGTCGGCGACCTCGATAGCTATCGGGGAAACCTCCCCGACGTTTGCGGAACATGGTCAATTCTTGCCTAACTTGGCTTGAAGATTAAGCAGGAGTTGCAAATTCAGTTTTTTGCTTTTGAAGTATTTGGGGATGTTGAAAGTAATGCCATCAATGATTTCTACATCCCGGTTCCAGTCCAAAATGACCCAGTCTTTTCCTTGTTCAGCAATCATGATTTTTTGAGTGAGGGTGAATATCCAGATGACCTTTTCCACGCCTCCATCCAGCATCCGTTGAGTGCGGAACTGAATAGTTTCATCTTCATTCATGTTAGGGTTTGTGATGTTGACATCCACTTCGATGTCAATTTTAGGCGGCACTGGCGGCAAGTGACGGCTTAGTATCATCTCATCCGTTAGCAACTTTCTGTCAAAAATGGCTAAATCCATCGAAGGATATTTCTTATTGAATTTTGCTCCGACTTCGCCTGTCATGCACCAATACAAATCCATGTTGATTTTATCTCCAAGAAGCCAGGATAAGAAAAATACGATGGTAGAATGTAATCCTCCTGCTGACATGATTTCTTCCAGTGTTTTTTTGCCCGACAGCACGTCCTCATAACCTTTGTAATAAAAGGGCACGCCATCGAACTCTTCTTTGATAAGGTAGTCCGGCACTTTGATTTTGCCATTTGAACGGGAGGCTCCATTTGAACGGGAAACCGGTTTCTTCGACCGGGCGACGGGCATTTCCAAGATGCTTTCCATGTCTTTCACGATTTTAATTTCCTCAAAAGTAGGCGATTTTTTCAGTTGCTGCTCAAGCCGGAGGTGTCATCAAGCACACCGTCTGCCATCAATTTATCCAGGTAAATCATGCTGCCATGCTTATTCAAATGCTGATAATCGCCAAAGCCATTCACGTCGGCAATCGAGTTGGCGTAGTTGTGAACTTTCAGCCCGGTGGCTTTTTCGATTTCGGAAATCAAGGCATCCAGGTTGGCTATTTTTTCAAAAAAAGGCGGGTAATATGGATTGACGACCAGCTCCACTTTCACGCCTTTTTGCTTCGCATAACTCACCGCATCGGCGAGGCTCGCCAGCATTTCCGGCGTAAAATCAAAAGCAAACGGCTTCTGCGAAGCCACTTCCTGCTGCATCGTCGGCGAAATCACCCGGTCGAGCAGCCAGTTCTTGTCTGATTTTTTCCAGTAAAAAAGTGCCCGGTGAAACACCTCGCTGTTGTAGCGGTACAGGTGGCTGACTTTTCCGACGTAAAAATCATTAGGAAAACTGTCTCGCAGCATTCGGCTAATCCGCTCAGAATAAGGCGAATAAGTGTTGAAACTTGCGGTCAGCTTGGCGTCCATGCGCTTGTCGAGCAAGGAAATGTCCATCACCAAAAGCATCGGCCGGTCGTGCCGGTCGAGGTGGTCTTTGATGAGGGTGGCGGCGAGGGTCATCGGCATTCCATTGTAACTAAGGTTGGCGGTGGACAAGCCGGTTTTTTCCTCGACGTAGGGTTGGTAAAAAATCAGCCCCCTCGAATTGCCGACAAAAAGGATGTCGCAATCGGCATCGTCGCGGTACAGGCGGGAGTAGCGGAATTGGCTTTCCCGTGCGATTTTTCCCAAAAGCCAGCCGCCGAGACGGTCGCCTGCGAAGGCGAGGGCGAGGACGGCGATGAGCCAAAGTGCTTTTTTCATGGTAGTTTGAATTAGGATGCTTGGGATTTTCAAGGATTTTAAGGATTGGGACGGCACGTCCCAATCCTTAAAATCCTTGAAAATCCCAAGCATCCTAATTCAATTTAGAATTGAAAATAAATAAACGCATTCGACCCAAACGACCCAAAAATCGCAATCAACCAAAGCAGCACGGCATACGACGCCACCCGAAACGCAGGGCTGCGCTGCACCACCGCACCATACTCAATTCGCAAGGCGGAAACTTCCACCATCAGCAAAATCCCAATCAAAAAGAAGCCTTTCAGGACGATGAACTTGTTCATCACATTCACGAAGGAAAAGCCTTCCAAACCTGCGATGCCGTTGAGGACTTGCATGGCGACGCCAAAATTAGGGCTGCGAAAAAACACCCAAGCCAGGCAGGTGAAAAAGAAAACCAGGGCAATGTTGATGCCTACCCTCACCGGCTGCGGCAGTCGGATGGCTCGCATCAGGTTGCCAAAAGGTTTGCCCAAAACTCGTTGGACAATCAGGTAACTTCCATGCAGCAATCCCCAAAAAACGAAAGTCCAATTCGCCCCATGCCACAAGCCGCCGAGGAGCATGGTCAGCATCAAATTGCGTTGGGTGTTGAATTTGCCATTTCGGTTGCCGCCGAGCGGAATGTAGAGGTAGTCTCGCAGCCAACTCGACAGTGAGATGTGCCAGCGAGTCCAGAATTCGCTGAAGCTTTGACTGAAATAAGGCGTTCGGAAATTGGCTGGGAAATCGTAACCGAGGATGCGGGCAAAGCCGATGGCGATGTCCGAATAGCCTGAAAAATCGCAGTAAATCTGGAAGGCATAAAAAAAGACGCCGATGACCAGGTTGATGGAAGTGAAGGAATTTGGCTCGTGAAAAATCTGGTCAACGAACGGCGCAAGGCTGTCCGCCACCGCCACTTTTTTGAAAAAACCCCAGAGAATTTGCCCGACGCCGGAGATGGTTCGGTTCCAATTCCAGTCGTGGTCTTTGTTGAATTGCGGCAAAAAATCGCTCGCCCGGACGATGGGGCCCGCCACCAATTGGGGCCAAAACGCAACGAAAGTGGCATATTTCAAAAGGTCTGGCTCTGCTTTCAAGTGCCGCCGATACACGTCAATCGTGTAGCTCATGGACTGAAACGTGTAGAAAGAGATGCCGACAGGCAAGATGATATTCAGCGTATTGGTGTTCGCCTGCAAGCCAATCGAGGTGAGCATTTCTGCGAAAGAGCCGACAAAAAAATCGAAGTATTTGAAGAAGCCGAGGAAGCTGAGGTTGACGATGATGCTGAAATTCATCATCCATTTGCGCTTCTGCTCGTCGTGCCGCTCGTCAATTTTCAAACCCAGCCAATAGTCCACCACCGTCGAGACAATGATGAGTCCGAGGAATCGCCAATCCCACCAGCCATAAAACATATAGCTGCCGAGCAAACTCCAGGCGAGCCGGGCTTTGCCTTTGAGCAAAAAATAAACGGGGAGGAAAACGGCGATGAATGAAAGAAAGGTAAGCGAGTTGAAAATCATAGCATGTTGCCATCCGGTGATTGGTGATTGGTGACTGGGACGCCCCAATCACCAATCACTAATTACCAATCACCCCTTCAAGTTTTTCTTTCCATTTCAAGTATGCCTGACCGTTCAGGTGGATGCCGTCCAACGTGTAGGCGGCATCCAGATTTCCTTCCCGGTCGAGCAACAGAGGATATAAGTCAATGAAGGTCAATCCTTTGGCTTTTGCAAGCTGGCGGATGCCTTCGTTGAGGAGCCTGATTTGAGCGTTGGTCGTGCCGACTTTTCGGACTTGGTTGTTGACGGGGAACAGGCTTTGCAGGTGCAATTCGGCGTTCGGAAACTCCACCAAAATCCCCTCGACAAGCTGCTCATATTTTTTCAAAACCGTGTCCGGCGAATGAAAAAGCAAGTCGTTCACGCCGATTTCAAGGAAAATCATTTTGGGGTTCAGCCTGGTCAAAGTTTCGAGCCTTGCCAGCACTCCGTCGCAATGGTCGCCGGGGATGCCCCGGTTGACGATGCTTGGATTAGCCATCATTTCCGACCACTCGTTTGCGGCGGTCAGGCTGTTTCCGAGGAAAACGATGGCGTTTTCTTTTGGCGGCAACACTTCCAGGAGGTTTTTGAAATGCTCGTAGCTCTCGGCAGCGCCCTGGTTCGTGGCTTTCTTCCAAATCTGCTGCAAGCCGCCAAATTTTTGCAAAGCAAAAATCCCTGCGAAAATCGCCAGCAGGTTGAGGGTTAATGAAATATAGAGCAGGTATTTCATCGGCAAATTATTCAATTTCCACCACCGCTCATTTTCAAAACCTCCTCCACCGAAACGCTCCTCGAATGCTCCGTGTGCTTGAAGTTTTTATTCGGGTTGCCCATCTTAAACAACGCCGTCGCCTGCTTCAAAACAAAGAGCGGGATGCCCCACAACGCTTGCCAAATCTGCCTCGGTACACGGCTCAGGTATAGCGTCAGCAAAATATTGGCAGCAAAAATAAGCATCCCAACGGCAAGCGCCAACGACATGACGGGCATGAAAAACAAGCCAAGCACTGCCAAAACTGCCGCTCCTGCCAGCATGATGAACAGCGGCGGCGCAATCGTCACAATGCCAAACAGCAATTGATTGAAGCTGAAATTCACCAACCCTCGCCGCAAAATGCCAAGGGCATTGGGCAGGTTTTGAAAGTAGGAAAACAGCCAGCGGGTGCGCTGCGTCTCCACCGCTTCGGCAGTCGTTACTTTTTCATCATAGACGATGGCGTTCCAGGCGTAGGTGATTTTGCCGTTTTGCCGCAGGATGAAATTTTGGAGGATTTTGTCCTCTTGCAGCATTTTTTTCCAAAGCTGCTTGCCTTGCTCGATTTCGGGAGAAGCGAGGTAGGCTTTGTACAAATTCGCTTCAACAGCCATGCCGCTGCCGGAAATTACCGACGACGAACCGAGCAGGTACGGCACGAGTCGCTCCGTGTAATTTTTGTAAAACTCGCCTGTCGCATCGGCGCAAGCATAAACTGTGTCGAGATTTTTCGCCGTGCGTTGCCCTTGAATACAGGTGTGCCCGGAGTTTGCGCAGCGATTTATTTCCTGCAAAAAATCAGGGTGCGCCAGGTTGTCTGCGTCGAAAACGACGATGAAATCGTGGTTGCGCTTGAAGTTTTCGATGCCGTGCAGGATGGATTTTGCTTTCAGGTTGAGCGGCTCGGCAGGTCGTAGGACGGTTAGTTTTTCATCAAAAATGTCCCATCTGGAAACATCGCAGTTGTCTGCTACTAAGTATATATGGTGTCGCTCGTACCGCTGCCGGAGCAATGATTTGACCAAACCTTTTGCAATGTCTGCATTGCGATAAGCCGTGATGATGCAGCCATAGTCGAACCGCTTCTGCTGTGCCGGTGCGTGTAGTTTTTCTTTTGTGAAAAAGGAGAAAAACACCTTGATGAAAGGGAATACCAGAAAGAAAAGGAGAACAGAACTGACGATGGCGTACAGGTAGCTCACTATTTCCATGTGTTTGCTCGCAGAAGTTTGAACCAGGATGGATGGGATAGCGAAGGATTTTCAGGATTGGGACAATCCTGAAAATCCTTCGCTATCCCATCCATCCTGGTTCAAAAGAAAAAGTAAGGGGGGTAGAGACTGGACTTAATTTTTTCCCGAAAGGCTACCCCGTGCAGTGGGAGGGTGTTCCAAACCCACTGCCCGGCATAGCAATATGATAACAAATTTTCGGACTTGCGAAGTCAGCCCGACGCTTCCCGGCGAAGCAATGCCATCCAAAAAATCAGGCATTGAAAACCGGTTTGCAACGAGAAGGTAGAACAGAATTTTCTGATAGCCAGGATTTTACGCAGGCGAACCTGTTTTTCCTTGCTTGAAAATCCATTTTGGGTAGTGCCTTTTCGGATGCCTTCCGAAATCAAACATTTTCTTCCTGAATCACGGCGAAGGGCGTTTTCAGGATGATTTTGAAATCATACCAGAACGAGTGCCGCTCGGCATAAGTCACGTCGAGGCGGATGCGCTCTTCGGTGGACATATCGGTTTTGCCTCGTTTGGTCACTTGCCAAAGCCCGGTCAGACCGGCGGGGGCGAGGAAACGCCTTGCCCAATCGTCCCGAGTCAACAGTTCCGCCTCGTAAACTGGCAGCGGACGGTTACCAACGATGGACATGTCACCTTTCAAAATATTGAAAAGCTGCGGCAATTCGTCGAGGCTGGTCTTGCGAATCAGCTTGCCGATTTTGGTTACACGAGGGTCGTTGTTGAATTTTTTGAATAAGCCGCCGGTGTCGCCATCGTGGTACTGATTGAGGTGTTGCAAGTCTTTCAGCCGTTGGTCAGCGTCCTTGTACATCGAGCGGAACTTGTAAAAATCGAAGACGTGGTAGCCCGTGCCCACTCGTTTTGAGCGGTAGATGACGGAGCCTCGGCTTTCGAATTTTATCAAAAGCGCAATGAAAATGAGTAACGGACTGAGCGCCAGAATCGCCAGCGAGGCGAGCAGGATGTCGAATGCTCGTTTGGACGCTGCGAAAGGAATCGCCAGATTTTCCTGCTCCTCCGTTTTGCAGGCATCCATTTCCCGCTTGAACATGGTGAGAAATTCGATGCGGTCACGCAAGACTTGCCAATGAACCGGCACGTCGTAGTAGTCGTCGAAACCGAGCCGAAGCGCCTGTAAGCGGTGGTTCAAACCATCCCTGTTCATGGCGATGATAGGAAGAAATTTCAGCTCAGGGTGATTGCGAAGGTTGCGAAGCAAGAGAAAATTCTCCTCCTCCAATCTGCGAAATTCGCAGACAATCGCCTTGGGCAACTTGCCCTGCGTTTGGGAAACTTCTTCCAAAGTCCGAAAAGCCAAAAAGGAATTTTCGAATTCCCGGATGCGGAATGCTTTTTCTATTCCGGTGTAGCTAATGAGGCATTCCCCGAAGGAGCCATCAAAGCCCAATACCAGAATTTCTTCAAAAGCCAACGATGTAGTTGTGGTTCGTACACGTGGGTCCATAGTGCCGAATGTTTTGTTACCAAATGATTTTGAAGTACATCAGTGCTTATGAAACCAGCTTCTTTTAGGGCGGAAGACGTTTTTGAGAAAAATTTTGCTTTGCGTAAAAATAGGAGATTCCAGTTGGCAAGCATGGGCGGCAGGGTCGTTTGAATCCATTCAATCCGAGCCGGGTAAGCCGACCAACTTCAACTCCTTATCAATTCACCTCCGCCAGTGTCGGAGCGTACAAAGCCATCTTGATTTTTTCTTTTAAAGAGATAGGATTGAAAGGCTTGGTCAGATAATCACTGACCCCCCAGTGTAGACAGCTTTTTTTATCGTCTTCACCATCGTTGCCAGAGACGACTATGACAGGGATGTCTCTAAAAAAGCCGCTTTGCCGGATGTTTTTCAAAAAAGCAGAGCCATTGAGACGAGGCATGCTCATGTCGAGCAAAATCAAGTCGGGCAAGTTCCCCCGAACCAACCACGCCATTCCATCCAACCCATCTTTTTTGGTCACGACGTTGTAGCTTTTGCTCAACATGTTGCCCAAGAGCAGACGGATGCTTTCGTGGTCTTCAATAATTAGAATAGACTTCCTGTGGACGTTCATGTGTTTGCTCATAAAGTGAATTGGCAACGCTAATTGCCGGAAAATTCAATCAATAATTTGGAACCGGAACTTACCGCTTAAACCGAGGGAAACAAGTCTGGGAGGAAGGTAAAGGGCAACAAAGCCCGCTCCTCGCTGTCAAAAACTGAGGGGAGATTTTGTGTCCTGATTGGCAATCGGTCTAAGGATAAAAAGACAGGGGAGTAAAAATCAGCTCTTAGTGAAATGTCAAATTCTTGAACAGCGCAAAATTAGCGGTAAAACCGGCAGATGAAAGAACCGGCAAAAACATAAATCCGTCACAAAACTAAAAACTCGGCTGATTTGGATAAAAAAAATAATTTCACTTGTGCCCAGGCAAGTTTGCGCTGCAGGGAATGCGTAAATTTCAATCAGAACTGACTCGGTTTTTGGTGAACTTTTCTGTCACACTATCTTGGAATCCAGGATTGTGAAAACATAAAAAGGCTCGGTTTTGGAAAAGTGAATCCATTTCTCCCGTCACAAGGGGTTGGCTTGAAATGGGGAATGGAGCAGTTTTTAAGAGATGTCCGAAACAGGTTGGCTTTCAATAATCCTCAGCTTAGGAACGTGCGCAGAATAACTTGGCAAAATTGGAGTGGAGCAACCTTTCCGAAAGTCTTAAACTTTCGGAAAGACAGGCTTCCACTCGAGCGAAATGCCTTTTTCCGAAAGTTTGAGACTTTCGGAAAGGTTGCTACGAAACTTGCCAAGTTATTTTACGCACGTTCCTTAATGCACTCGATTTACAAAGCGGCAATTGGCTAATCTTCAGTGGTGAACCTTGTGTTTGGCTTTCTGAGGTCAACTGTTTTTCCTTAAACTTTTGCTACAACGGATTGAAGTTTTGGCTGTTCAAACTTTAATCATGTTTCGATGTGAGTCGGAAAAGCAGGTGTTTTCGTGCCGTTTCGACGAATTCAAAGTTTGCTTTGCTCAATGATTTTCAACCACTTCAAAGTTGCGTCTCACCCAATTCAAGCAATTTATCAAACTCCTCCTTTTGCAATGGCATCACTGATAGTCTGCCAATTCGAATCAGTCCAATGTTCTGTAATTCAGGCGTTTGTTTGATGGTCGGCAACCCAACCGGCTTCGCAAATGCCTTGACCGGAACCAAATCCACCGCTGACCAATCGCCTTCCGTCGCAGTCAGGTCAGGGTAATTTTCCCTTGCCACTTTGCTTATTCCAACCACTTCTTTGCCGTCAACGCTATGGTAAAATAATACCAGGTCGCCTTGCTTCATCGCTCGCAGGTGGTTGCGGGCAGCGTAATTTCGGACGCCGCTCCAGGTGGTTTTGCCGTCGGCGAGGAGGTGGTGAAAGCCGTACTCGGCAGGTTCGGATTTGACAAGCCAGTAGTTCATTTTGACGATTGTGTATTGGTGAAAAAATGAGCGGCGAATTTAAAGCCTCATTTTTTTGAACAGTTCCCAAGCGACGATGCCGACGCAAACGGCAATATTCAACGAGTGCTTCGAGCCGAATTGAGGAATTTCCAGGCAGCCGTCCACTGCCTCCATTGCTGCTTCGCTGACGCCGGTAACTTCATT
>CAZHLB010000026.1:0-4687 GCA_964533005.1 uncultured Saprospiraceae bacterium | reverse complement strand
GCACTTTTTTAAAATCGCCGGCGGCAACCCGCGAACTTCATTTCCAAAAATCAAAGCGATGGCTCTACCCGGCTGGTTTTCAAAGTTTTGCAACGGAATGCTACCCTCCGCTTGCTCAACTGCAAGCACTTGGCAGCCTTCATTTTTCAGCTTTTGAATACAAGCCGAAACATCAGCAAAATATTCCCACGCCACCGTCTCCGTCGAGCCGAGCGCCGTTTTCAAAATCTCCCGGTGCGGCGGGGTGGCGGTGATGCCGGTCAGATAGATTTTTTGTAAAGCAAAAGCGTCTGCGGTGCGGAAGGCGGAACCGACGTTCAGCGCAGAGCGCACGTTGTCTAACACAAGCACGAGCGGCGTTTTTTCTTGTGTTTTGAAAGCTTCCGGAGTCAGCCGGTTCAGTTCGTCCATACTTAGTTTTCGCATTGCCGGTTTGGATTTTTGTACAAAATGAGGCAGACGCCACCTCGTTCCAATCGCTTGATTTCCTGCCAGTTGATTTCCAGTTCGTCAATTTCTGCGTCGGTGAAATCATTCATCACGTTGGCGTAAAAAATGAAACATTGGCGCTGCAAGTCCTTTTCTTCGAATCCGTTTTTTCGGTTCGAAAGGTCAACGAATTTTTGGTCGCCGACGCTCGGAAAAGCAGTTCCTACCTGGGCAAGGTCAATTTTGCTTTCATCCAAAAAATCCAGCATTTCCTGGCGCAAGTCGTACCAGGGTAAGTGCGCCAACGTGCTGTCCCAGCCGGTGGCGATGTTTTTTGGGTAAACCCAAAAATTGCCAGTCGCCAAGCTGAGGAATGCCAGCAAAATCAAAGGTTTTTTGAATTTCGATTGAACCGCAAGGTGGAAAAATAGGAATGTGAGCACCAAAAAAACGGGCAACAAGTAGCGGTGCGCCAGCAAGCCTTTGTAAAAAAGTTGAGTTGGAACGATTGCGAGGAAAACTGTTGCCAGCAAAAATGCCAGGGTCGTCGCCCACCTTTCCGAAAGTTTGAAACTTTCGGAAAGGTTGCCACTGCCGGAAATGACCTTTCCGAAAGTTTCAAACTTTCGGAAAGGTTGAGCTTGCCATCCCTTCGCCCAAAATAAGCAGCAAGCCAAAATGCCTGCCCAAACGAACACTCTCCCAAAATCCACCATCCGCCAGCCAAGCACCGCCACATTTTTCACAAACCCTTGCAAATCAACCCGCTCGAAACTCGGAGACCACGGCGACCCGGCATGATAACCAACCCAACCTGTCTTTTGCCAGTGCAAAAAAAGATACCCTGCCGCCAGCAAACCGCCCGGCACGAAAGGCAGTATTTTTTGCAAAATCAGCCGCCAGGAGTATTTTTCAATGCTGGAAAAAAGGCTGAAAAGAAAAAGTCCGGCTGCCAGCATCATACCTCTCATGCTTATCAAACCAAGCCCAACGATGGCAAGTGCAAGTCTCAAATCGAAGAGGTTTTTAGAGAGAGAAAAATTTTTTGAAAAAAAATTTTTCTCTCTCTTTTCCTGACTTGCGGGCGGAAGATTTTTCAAAATTGCCCAAACCGCCGCCAGGAAAAAGCAAACCACCACCACGTCCGGACTGACCAAAATGCTTTGGCTTGCAAGCACCGGGTCGGCAAAACAAAGCAGCGGCAACCAGTGCGCATTTTCCTTCCCGCCAAGCCGCTCCCCGATTTTGAAAATAAAAAAAACGATGCCCCACAAGAACGGCAGCATGGCAAAGTGACTGACTGTCAGCGTCTTCCCAAAGATTTTCCAAACCAGTGCCAGGTACATTCCAAAGGCAGGCGGATGCCCGCTGTCTATGTTTTCCGGTAGGATAAGGGATTGAAAATCAGTGTCGTAAAAAAAGTGGGCGTGTTTGGAGGCGAGTTGGATGGTGTCCCAGAAGAAGGGATGATTTCGCACCAGGTAGGTGGCGAGGAGGGCAGTGAAGTAGAAAAAGAAAGGCAAGATTCGGAAGCTGGTTTTCACCTTGTTTCAAAAATTTGGAAGGCAAAGGTGGCAAAATGCGTGGCTGAAAGTACTGCCGAACCCCTGTTCGGCAGGCTTCCAATGCCTGCCGAACTGGGGTTCGGCAGTACCTTTTTCATAACTAAAAAAGGCATGGCTGGAAAAATTATGTGAGCCAAGCCAGTTGCTGAACTTTGATTTCTTTCCTGAATATCAATCCTTTGTGAATCACTACCGAACTGCTTTTTCACTCACGAGCCTTCGCCGCCCAGGCAAGGCAGCAAAAAACAACCGATGAAAACAACCGCTCTCCTCCTGCTTTTCCTTGCCTTTTCCATTGCCGCAGCCGGGCAAAGCGAACAGAAGATTTCGAGGAAAATGCTCGAATCTTTCCACCTGCAAGACTTTGCGGCGGCGCTCGAACAGAGCCAGAAAGTGCTTGAAAAGGATGTTCATCGGTGGGATGCATGCTTCATCGCAGGCGTCTCGGCAGGCAAACTTCGGCGCTTCGAGCAGGCAGAACAGTTCCTTTCTCAAATTCCCGACAACTTCAAAACAGGCGTCTTCGCCACCGCTGATTTTCAACTCGCACTGGCGAAAAAAAGCCTCGGCAAGTACGACGAAGCCATCGCCGGATTCAGGAAATATGCGGTTTCTCATGCCAGCGACAATGACTTGCTGGCTTTCCAGGCAAGGGAAGAAATCGAAAATTGCCGTTGGGTAAATGCGCAGGCGGCGAACCCTTTGTCGGTCAAAATTTTGCCGCTCGGCGAAAATGTGAACACGGAAAATTCTGACTTGTCGCCGCTTCGGTTTGCCGATAAAATGTACTTCACCTCAGCCTTCCGGCAAGACGGCGAAGCAGCGGTCAGCCGCATTTTTTCTGCCATTCAAAACGACCCGGCTCGCCTGATTTCCGAAAATCCAGACGACTTGCACCTGCATTCGGCAAACGTTGCGCTCACACCAGATGCCGGGACGATGTTTTTAACCATCTGCCAGGACGAGAGCCTACACCAGCAAAATCAGTGTGAAATTTTCTACCGGGAAAAACGCTACGAAGGCGACTGGGGCAGCCCAAAAAAGCTGCCGGGAAACATCAATCTGAAAGGCTCCACCACCATGCAGCCAACCATCGGCTGGGACAGGTCGCTGAAAAAATACGTCTTGTTTTTTGTCTCAAACAGACCCGGCGGGAAAGGTGGGCTAGACGTTTGGGCAAGCGCCCAAGAAGCGGACGGCACATTTTCAGAGCCTAAATCTTTGCCGTTCAACACTGAAAAAGACGAGGTGACACCTTATTTCTACATGCCCACGCAAACCTTGTTTTTTAGCTCCAATGGCGGTCAAAATTTTGGCGGTCTCGACATTTTCAATGCTGTAAAAACGGGCGTAAACACTTGGTCGGTAGCTTCAAATTTAGGCTTTCCAATCAACGGCGGCTACGACGATTTGTACTTCACCTACCACACCAACGCCCGCCGGGGCTACTTCTCCTCGAACCGCCCCGGCGCACGTTGTTCCGACTTTTCGGCGGGCTGTTTGTGCTGCGACCTCTTTGAAATCGAGTTTCTCGAAGCGCCTGCATTTATCTTAGGCAAGCTTTCACGAAACTCACAAATAACGGGTGCGGATTCTCCACCGTGCTTTTCAATTCAGGGTGAAATTGCACTCCCAAAAACCAGGGGTGGTCTTTCAACTCAATGATTTCCACCAGGTTAGAGTCAGGATTAACGCCGGTGGCAATCATGCCATTCTTCTCGAAATCAGCCAAATACTTGTTGTTGAATTCGTAGCGGTGGCGGTGGCGCTCGCTCACGTGCAGGTTTTGATAGGCTTTGTGCGCCAGCGAATTCTTTTTCAAGTCGCAGGCATACGCTCCGAGGCGCATCGTGCCGCCCTTTTTCGTGATTTTTTTCTGCTCCGGCATCATGTCAATCACCGGGTTTTCCGTCTTTGGATTGACCTCGGTGGAGTGGGCGCATTTTAGTTCAAGCACGTTTTTCGCAAACTCAACCACGGCGCATTGCATCCCTAAGCAGATGCCAAAAAACGGCAATTTCGTTTCCCTCGCAAACCGGATGGCGTTGATTTTTCCTTCGATTCCTCGTTCGCCGAAGCCAGGCGCAACAAGAATACCGTCGAGGTCGCCGAGCCTTTTTTCAACCTCTGAATAATCCCCCGCCAACGTTTCCGAGTGAATGGCTTCCACAATCACGTGGCATTCGTTGACCGCCCCGGCGTGCGTAAATGATTCAAAAATAGACTTATACGCATCCTGCAACTCATGGTACTTGCCCACCAAACCGATGTGAACTTCATGCACCGGGTTTTTCAACCTGCCCAGAAAAACCTTCCACGGCGACAAGTCTGGCTCCCGCCGGTCGGGCAGGTGAAGCTTGGTCATCACCGTGCTGTCTAATTTTTCCTTCGACATGAGCAGCGGTACGTCGTAAATCGTTTCGGCGTCCATCGCCTCGATGACCGAACCCACGTCCACGTTGCAAAACAGCGCCAGCTTGCGCCGCAAATCCATGCCGAGCGGATGTTCCGTGCGGCAAACGAGGATGTCCGGCTGGATACCGGTGTTCAAAAGTTCCTTCACGGAATGCTGTGTGGGCTTGGTTTTCAGCTCTTTAGCAGCTTTCAAGTAGGGTACGAGCGTCAGGTGAATCACTAGGCAATTGTCTCGCCCTAATTCCCAACGCAGTTGGCGAAGCGCCACCAAATAGGGC
>CAZHLB010000025.1:0-21087 GCA_964533005.1 uncultured Saprospiraceae bacterium | reverse complement strand
GGACGTGGAGGTTCTCTTCGAGAATGACAATGCGACTTGCAGACGTGCAGACTTGCAGACAGGTGTTTCACTCAAAAGCCACATGAGCCAAAAATGAAATCATGGAAAAGTGGTGGAACCTTATCGAAGTGAATCCAAAAATCATGATGGGCAAACCCGTCATCAAAGGCACACGTCTGACGGTGGAAATGATTTTGGAGGAATTGTCTGCCGGGTCAACGATGGAGGATTTGCTGGAAGCACATCCCCGGCTAAAACCTGAGCATATTTTCGCTGCGATCGGATTTCAAAAATAAAACGAGCGACTCGCTGCCAGCGAGCATTTCACTATCGAGCAAAACTCACAACATGAAAAACGAACACGACCCGCCTATTGCCGACTTCGATGCCCGCATCAAAAGAGCCATCGAAGTGATGCATGAATTTTTCATGCGGCTATTTTTTCCCCGCCTCTCCTTGCAACTCATCTTTCCTGAAAAAGCGCCCTCGATGGACAAAGAGCTTCAAAAAATCTTTGCCGACTGGGAGAAACTCGGCTGGACACTTTGCGACAAGCTCTTCGGCTATCAAACCCTGGACGGCGACAAGCACCTTGTGCTTATTCACATCGAGGCACATGGCGGCGACGAGGCAGCATTTAAGAAGCTGCAATTCATGCGATTTTACCGGCTGTTGGAAAAGTTTCCTGATGCGAAAATCACGCAACTCGTCTTGTACATCGGCGATACCGTGCCGCCACGCCCCTTCGAATATCGCCTGGAATTCGAGGGCACGTTGACCATTCACCGTTTCAATATTTACTTGGTGAAAAAGCAAAAGCGGCGGATTTTGCAGCAATTGAGCAAAGTCAATCCTTTTGCCCTGGTCATACTTGCCTTGCTGGAAAACCTTGCAACGAAAGACGATGGCGAACGCCGCCGCAAAACCAAGCTGCGTTTGATGCGGTTGTGCCTGGAAAGTCCCTTCCGGGATTTGATTCGTGAGTTGCTTATCTTTGTGGAGTTCACAATTGCCCTTCCGAAGGATGAGGAAATCATTTATCGGGAGGAAATAGACCTAATCATGAATACTAATCAGCCAGTAGAACCTTCTGTCTTCACACATCCGGACAATCCGCTGATGATGGCAGCCCAGCACTTAGTTTTTAAAGGTAAAACTTACAGAGAGTTTATCGAGGAAAGAGAAAACGAAAGAGAAAAGGAAAGACAGCGGGAGATTCTAACCATGCACCAACTCGGTATCGAGGTGGAGAAAATTGCTCTCATCAAAAAAGTCGAAAAAAAATACGTCGAGCAAGTCATTGCTGAATCCAGGAATAAAGCGGAGGCTTGATGGGTGCATCCAAATTTCATCCACCGGCAAAAACGAGCGGCTCGCTGACAGCGAGCCGCTCGTTTCATTTTCGGGTAATTCGTGAAACCACTTGCGCCAAGCGCAAACCATCCTCACCACTGATTTCCAGCATGTAATTTCCACCGGGCAACCCGGCGCTCGTCAAATCCAAACTCACCTGCTGCATGCCCGCTTTCGCTTCCATTTTTTGCGAAAAAACAATCCTGCCATGTAAATCAAGCAAGCGCAGGTGCAAGGCTTCAGTTTTTGGCAGTGCCATTTCGACAGTCAAGCTTTCGTCGAATGGATTGGGAAAAACCTTTGCTGAAAAATTTTCGGAAGCGCTGGCAACCGGCGCTTCAGTTTCAGGCATTGGAGCAGGTTCAGCAACGACAGCGGCTGAATTGGCTGAACAGCCGAGTTTTTTGTCCCTTTTTTGGCGGCGGAGTTTCCTTTTCAATTCGTGAAATTCAGTGCGGGCGAGGCTCCAAAGTGTCTGGTCTTTTGGGCGGGTGACAATCTCGCCCACGAGCATCATGGCTTGATTATCAGTTTTTAAACTAACGGTTAGCTTCTCTTCATTTCCATTTACCAGGATTTCTTTCGTTTCATATCCCACGTAGCTCACTATTAAAGTGGCTGGTCTTGTCCAAATTGAAATTTCAAAAGTGCCATCGAGGTCAGTACTTGTGCCATATTTTGTTCCTTTTACCTGGATGTTTGCGAAAATGAGCGGCTCGCCTGTTACCTCGTCCGTCACCATGCCTTTCAATTTCCACTGCTGGTTTTGACTTGTTTTTTCAGGTGTTTCTCTTACCACCATTCCTAAAGTCACCTGTTGGTGAACTATCGCCCGTTTCGCTTTTATCTCTGCCGTATCTGCCGTTTGTCCCCGCACCAAGCTGCCCGCCAGCAAGCCTGGCACGAGCAAACTCAACGCTCGCAGCCCAAAACCACACCGTGCTGGCTGCTCCATCCGAAGCGGTCGCCGAAGTTGGTCAGGGCGAAATTTGCCGCAGGCACTGCCCTGGTGATTTTGAAAAAAAGAGGCGACCTCCCGGTCGCTCATGCCTGAAAAATCGAGGACAGTTTTCTGGCAGCTTTGGCAAAACCTGCCGTCGGAAACCGGTTGCATGGCTTGCCAACTTTCGTGGCAGGGAGACTGGATGTCGAGGTGGATGGACTTGGATTTCATGGCAATGAATTTTAGAAGGATGAAAGGATTTTACAGCTTCAACGTCAGGTAGTTGGGAAATGCTTCTTCGCAAAATATAAAGCTTGTGGCAGGCTGCTCAATGCTGCACGACGACTAATTTTTTTACGCTTTTTTCATCCTTGCGAAAAACCTCCAGCCAATAGATTCCCGGTGAAATTTCAGGTAAAACCAATTCTAACCAAAGCGGGAGCGCCGGTTGTTTTTCATCCAAAATCACTTCGCCTGTCAAAGATTGTAGCCGCACCCGCTGCACTGGCAAATTGCTTTCAACGGTTAAAAAACCATTCGCATTTGGGTTAGGAAAGATTCGCCAATGCTCATCTGTTTTAGTCTCCGGAGCAACGTTCACGCAGGTGACGTGAATGATATAAATCCCTGTCTCGCAAGTGATTTGCGTCGCATGAGCGCACTCCACCACCACTGTGTCCGTGCCTTCAAAACCTGCCTCCGGCACATATTTAAGGGTATGCCAAAGCGAAGAATCGAGAGAAAGCGAAGCCTCGCCATGTTTTGGCGGCTGCACGATTTCCGGTGTCACCCAGGTCGGGTAGCCCAAACCGGGCACGAGCAAAGTGCTGTCGCAACTGATTTCATGCGTCTCAAAAAAGGCAGAAATCGGCGGGCAGCCGACCACTGAAATAATGTAAATGCCTGTATCACAAGTGATTTGAGTGGCATGAGCGCAAGCGACAATGAAAGTATCTTGCCCCAGGTAGCCGTAATCTGATTTGTAAACCAGTGAATCAGGGTAGGATGGGGTGGTGAAAATAAAAGCCTGCCCGTGAGAGGGCGATTGGATAATGCTGGCTTCATTCCAGGTCGGGTAGCCGACTGCGCCGAGTTCCAAAACGGAGCCGCAGAGGATGGAATGATGCTCGATAAATGTGCCTGCACGGGCGCTGGCAGACAGGAGAGCGAAGAGGTAAATCAGCTTTTTCATGGTTTTGAACTAGGATTAGGCACGATGGGCAAGGATTTTTAAGGATTAGGACGTGAACGCCCCCGTCCCAATCCTTAAAAATCCTTGCCCATCCTACCTAATCCTAGTTCAAAAACGGGCAGGATAGGCAGCAGGTTGGGTCGCCCATTTTCCCAAAAAGAAAAAACCTCCGATGCGCCGCACCGGAGGTTTTTTTTCATTCCTCAACCCTCATCCCTCATCGCTAAAAAGAATCACTTGCTCACCACCAGCTTCGTCGTCCGAACGCCATCTTCCGTCATCACGTGGACGGAATAAGTGCCCGTTGCCAGGCGGCTGGCGTCGAGCGGTAGCATGGTTTTGTGAACGTTGTCGTACGTGTTTTCAAACGCCACCCTGCCCATTGCGTCGAGCACCTGGACATAGACATGCTCCTGCGGTTTCACGAAATCAACCTTGAGCGTAGCCACATTGCCTGCCGGGTTGGGGAAAACTTCAACGATGTTTTCCTCCGACAGGGGCGTGTTCGTACTCGAAACTGGCGTGACATTCAAGCGCACCACCGGCACCACATCGGCGCCAAAAGTCAGCCCACCCGACAAACCATAGATTTCATCGTCCAAAGTCGCATCAATGGCAAGCACACTGGCGTAACGTGGCACTTCAATCGAGTCTGTCGTGTATGCCATGGCAGAATAATCAATAGCACCGCTTGCTTGCAGCCAAAAAGTAGGCGTAGTTGCTTCAGCGCCTACCCATTCCACCATCACCAGGTAATGACCATCGAATTCAAGTGCAGGTGGTGCAGGCGTAATGTCACCAAACGGAACAGTGATGAGGGTGGTGGCAGTCTCGTCGCCAACGATGCCGTATAATTCTGTACCGAGTTCAGTCCTTTCATTGTCGTCAGCCTGATTGTCGCCGTCAACGTCCTCCCAAAAGTAAAGCGCAACCTGGAGTCCAAGGCCCGCCAGCGAATCGGGGTTGGCAATGCTGAAAGAAATGCTGGTTGCTTTTAGGTCGTCATCGCCATCAATATAGAAGGCATTGCCGTAAGCCCAGTTGTGGAGTTCTCCCGCATCCCAGTTGCTGGAAGCAGGTGTGATGATGCGAGTGGGCCCAAACTCCTTGGCAAATGTGGTTTCGGTCACGTCAAAATGAAACGTCTGCGTGTTGTCCGACGGGTCGAAGTCGTCGGCGCTGGCGCCGACCGTGTAAACGCCGGTGTAATTGCCAATGGGCAAATCAGGCACGAAAATATCGTCGAACAAGCTGTTTTCCACCAGCGTGTTGCCTGGAATGTCATCGAATGCCAAATCGCTGGTGAACACGACATCATTGGTCGCATCATTGGTGATGGTTACGTTGAGGTTGACGCTGGTTTGTTCCTCAGCGCCGATATTTTCCACGTCAGCAAGAAAATAAATCGGGTCTTGCTGACCGTAAGGCATCTGCGCATTTTGCGGTGGAGCGAAGAAGTTGCCGTTCACACGCAGGTTGTTGGCTTCCTGTTCGATGATGAGCACGTCGTCAATTGCCCAAAAATAGTAGTTGGCGTTGTACCTGAATTTGACACGCAAATCACTTGGATTGCTAACTCCCACCAAAGGAATGCGCAGGGAATTGTTGGTTGTGTTGGCATTGACCACCAAATCTGAGTTTACCGGCACTTCTGTCCAGCTATTGCCGCCATCGGTGCTCCAGCCGACAAAGTATTGGCTGTTCGTAAAATGCCTGACAGATTGATAAAAGAGGAGACTTACCCCTGCTCCGCCAAAGCCGCTGAGGTCAATGGAAGGTGTAATCAATTCGCCTTCCTGAGCGGAAGTACAAGGACCTGTGCCCTGGCCTCCCATTGTGCCATTGTTGTCATACAAGTCCGAATAGAAATAAGCGGCGCCGTTGCAAGACGTAGGTGAACTGCTGAGGTCAATGCTGCCATAAGCGCCTCCTGTTACAACACTGTTGGCATCCCAAAGCCAGAGTTGGAAGCCGGTAGCTCCGTTGGCGCAGGAAATGTTGTTGACCGTCCAGCCGTTGAGGCTGTCGCTGAAATCGCCTTCCCCGGGTGCGTCGCCCCAGAGAATATTGATGCCTGCCGGAAACCCCGGGCTGGGTACCGGGTCCAATTCGACGTTCACGCCGCCACTGGGCACTTCCACCCGGATAAGGTCGCAGTCTGCTTTTGAAATCATAAAAACCGGAATGGTCACCAAATCAGCGCTGGTGCCCGCAGCACCGGCAAATGGCGGGTCAGCTATGTTTTGGCAAATGACGACGCCGATTGCGCCTGCAAGCTGAGCGTTGTAGGCTTTCACGCTAAAATTGCAAGTGCCTCTGTCCACCAGGGCGATTTTACCAGTCAGGTCATTGACAACGGCTTCGCAGCCATTCGTGTTTGGAGCGACTCCGTCGTCCACGATTCTGAGTTCACCGGCAAACTCAGCACCTGCGCAGTAGTCAGCAGTGCCGAAGGAAGAGAAGGGCACTGCCAGGTAAGTACCTGCAATGCTCGCCGGAGCGGCAATTTTAAGGTCGTACACCCGCTGGGCGCCAAGGCTGGTAGCCAGCGCCAGCACGAGGGCAAGCGAGTAGAAAACAGTACGGGTAGTTGTAGAAATTTTCATGAAAAACCTTTTTAGTGAAAGAATTTGAATTTCGATTCTCGCCCCTTTCCAGGTCTGGAAAAGGGCGGTCAAAAGTGGAAATTTACCTGATAAACCGGGCGATAAGCTGCCATGTTTTGTTGCCTAAATTGCAAACAGCCCGGAAACAAGGGCAAGGCGAGAACAGATAGGTAGAAAGTCCTTTCCAAACAGATGTTCACCCGAAAAACGGAAAGCAGCAAAGGCTAATTGGCGACATTTCTGCCGGGTTTGTTTTTTTCCAGGTTTTTCTACTTTTACCCCCATTCAATCACAAAATCATTGTTTCACCAAAATTGAAGTAGTATGAAAAAAACGTTTACCCACCTGGGTGTTACAGCCTTCTTCTTGGCAGTAACCTTCCAACTTTTTTCACAAAACGTCAACCCCATCCATGTCCGTGTGAACACACCGGGCACTGTTGATTGGGTAATTGACGGCATCCAAGCCAACCTTTGGGGAGGCGATTTAAACTTGAAAGGTCCCGTCAGCGGCGATTTAGCTGTTGCGAGAGACACAAGTTTGGTTGACAGCGTGGCTGTCTATATCTGCGATTCGGTGCTTGCCAACCCTGGCGAATTGACAGGAAAAGTTGCCTTGATTTCTCGTGGCGACTGCGAGTTTGGCGCAAAAGCTCTTCGTGCCGAGCAAAATGGAGCTATCGCAGCTATTATCGGAAACAGGTCACCCATTGGCTATACGGTAGGCGGTAGCGCCATCGGGTTGATTTGGATGGGCGCTGGCGCTGTGGGCGCCATGGTTACCATTCCTTCTGTTTGCATTGGTTACGAAGACATGGCTGCTTTGCGCAAACTGGTGGACAGCGGCGTGGATGTCAACGTAACTATCGAAGCTCCTTATCTTTTTGATGGTGCAGCAGCTTATGCCTATAAGACGCCAGAGGAGCAAATCGTGCCGCTCGACCGCATCTCCCTCGTGGTGTTGAACAGAGACACTTCTACCTTGTACAACTTTTCGTTGAATGCCACCGTAACTGACCCATCTGGAAATGAGACGGTTTTGACGGTTCCGGTAGATTCCATGCAAAGCGTGGAGGCATTCTCACAAGTGTCAGGGGAGTACATTGCCACTTTTGACTCTTACCAACCGGAACAAGTCGGGGAATATACCGTGAAATTTAGCGCAGAAACTGCTACGGGTGACCATCCGATTGACCAGGAAGAATATGTCAGTACCTTCCTCATTTCAGATGACCACACTTTTGCCCAAGACAATGGCGAAGTGGTTTATGAAGAAGGGGTAACGCTGCATCCGCAGACCTACTCGGATTCTGCCGCTGTGTTTTACATCGGAAATTACTTCCGCACTGGAGAACAAGCAGCAACCGCAACCCACGTTTCTTTTGGTCTCTCCAATTACGACGAAATGCCGGAAGGATATCTATTCTTCCTCAGCATTTATACAGCCGACAACGATGCCAATGATACGGTTGACGCATTAAATCCTGCTGCCGTGGTAGAACCCGTTGGTACAGTCACTTATGCCTTGACTGGAGGAGAAATATCCAATCAGATTATTTTTCTCGAATTGGATGAGCCTGCGGAGCTTGAGCCAAACACGGATTACGTGGTGTTGATAGACCATATCGGTACAAGTGCTGTCCCGCCTGCGTTTACTGCAACTGGAGGTCCCGAACATCCTGATTATTTCACGGTGTATCAAGTCGGGTCAAAGTTTGAGATTGATGGTTGGGAAACTTGGAACGACGACACACCAGGGTTTCCGCATGGCGGCAGACGTCCTGTCATTCGGATGCACCTCGACGGTTTTGTCGGTGCAAAAGATGTGCAGCCGCTCGATGCCTCGAAGATTTCGATTCAGCCTGTTCCTACCACTGATTTCGTGGATTTGACACTTGATTTGGAAAGTGTGGCAGAGGAAGTGAACGTGGCTGTGTTGGATTTCAGTGGCAAAGTCATCCGCACGGAAAAGCTGGAAAATGTGCATCAAGGAACTTACCGTTTCGACGTGAGCAACTTGGCGAATGGAATGTATTTCTTGTCAGTGGTTACGCCGGAAGGCTTCCGCTCGAAGAAATTCCAGGTGATGCGATAAGTCCTCAGCAATCGAGGCAAAAAAAAGAGCGGGCAACCCAGCCGGGTTGTCCGCTCTTTTTTTTGCCCTGTTGAACATGCCCAACTCATCCTCGTTTTACCCCTGAACTTGCTTGTCAAAAAGCCGGAAACGCACGTCCCGCAAGGCTTTTGGCAAACAAACCCAACCATATTTACCAAACCAAAAATTACCCCAATCATGAGAGACATCGTTTGGATTATCATCGTCCTACTCATTGTCGGTTGGCTACTGGGCTACATCAGTTTCGGTGCTGCCGTCGGCAATATGATTCACATTTTGCTCATCGTCGCCGTCGTGCTGTTGGTGCTACGGCTGGCTCAAAGAATTTAATGGTTAATTGCTAATTGTTGATTGTTGCTGAGGCTCCTATCAACAATTATCAATTAACAATCAACAATTAATAACCATTAAATCGTCGAACCATGAGAGATGACACAAGTCACAGCAACAACAGCGGATGGATTTTCTTCGCAGGGCTTGCCACCGGCGCAGTCCTTGGCTACCTGCTAAACACGGACAGAGGGAGGGAGCTTCGCACCGAGTATGCTGACAGCGCCAAAAGCGCCATTCAGCACGGGTGGGAAAATGCCAGCCACTCCGTCCAGGATGCCATTGAAAAAGGCAAGCATTATGCTTCCGACCTGAGCGGCAAGCTGCAAAGCAAACTCAGCCGGGCTTCCGACACCGCTCACGAAGGGGTTGAAGCTGCTGAATCCGCCTTCCAAAGAGGCGCCGACAGAGCCAAGTCCCGGATGCAGGAAATCAGCGCCAGCTAAAATTGGAGTTGATTAGAGTTTATGAGGGTTGATATGGGTTGATGTTTGCACGTCTGCCGCTATCAACCCTTATCAACTTTATCAACCCGCATCAATCTGAAAAATGCTTCCCAGACGAGTCAATACCCTGGAAGAGGTTTACCAGGAGCAGGAAAAACTTTTGCGGCAAATGGACGCCACCAAAGATGAATTCCTGCGCAGCCTGAACGACACTGCCGTCGAAGGCAGGCAATTTGTGCTGAAATATGTGCTGCTGCCTGCTGGCATCGCTGGCGCTGCTTCGGTTGCAGCCAAGCAATTTTTGCTTCGGCACGATGGTTCGGCAAACGGCGACAACCGCCACAATGGGCATGGAACACAAAAAAAAGCCGTCCGAAAAGAGAATTGGTTTTTCCGGCTTATGCCTATTGTATTGCCCCTGATTCAACAAGTTTTTTTGGAAAAGAAAATGGAAAAGAAAGTGGTCAGGAAGATGGAAGAGGAGCTTTGAATGGATAAATGGCTAAATGGCTGAATGGTTAAATGGCTATCAAGCCATTTAGCCATTCAGCCATTTAACCATTTAACCATTCATGTTTGACGTGATTGCGCTGAAGTTTTATTGGAGTGTTTTAAAAGACACCGTTTCCAAGTTTTTGGAGGAGCGAGTGTTTGCCTTATCTGCGGCGCTTTCTTATTATACCATTTTTTCCCTCCCGCCCATGTTGCTCGTTATCCTGGTGACGGCGACGCAGTTTTACAATGAAGAGCAAGTTAAGCAAGCCATTTTTACCCAAATCGGCGACTTGGTCGGCATGGGGGGCGCTGCTCAACTTTCCGTCACGCTCGACAAATTGAATGTTTTTGAGCCTACCTGGTGGGCGAAAGCCGTTGGCATTGGCGCTTTGGTTTTTACGGCAACCACCGTTTTTGTCACCATGCAAGATTCCCTCAATGCCATCTATGATGTGCAACCTGCCAAACGAAAAACGGGCATGGCAATCTTGAAAATGCTGCGAGACCGCTTGATTTCCTTCGGGTTGTTGGTGAGTCTGGCTTTCATCCTGCTGGTTTCGCTGGCGGTAAATGCTTTGATTGCCGCCTTCGGTTCTTTCCTCGAAAAATGGATTGGCGAGGCTTCGGTGGTGCTGGTCAATGTGATTTCATTGGTGCTTCCGCTCGCCATTATTACCGTGCTTTTTGCGATGATGTTTAAATTTTTACCGGATATTAAATTGAAATGGAAAGACACCTGGTTTGGCGCATTCGTCACGGCGCTATTATTTTCATTGGGCAAATACCTCATTAGTTTTTACATCGGCAGGAGCAGTGCGGCAGGATTATATGATGCAGCGGGAAGCGTGATGGTAATTATGCTTTGGGTATATTATGCCTCGGTGATTTTCTTTTTTGGCGCAACATTCACCTATATACGTGCAAGCAAATTATCGAGGCTGCATCCTGCGGATTATGCCGTCAAAGTGGAAAAGGAAACATTTGAAGTTGAAAAAGGAAGTGAAGTTGAAAAAGCCACGAATAGTAAGTTGTCAGGCTGACAACTGCCGATTAAATAGTTACATGATTCGCTCATGTCGGCTCTGCGTGAAACACCTGTCTGCAAGTCTGCAAGTAGCTTTTGTCATCCTCGCAGAGGAACTACAATGTCTCGTTTTATAGCTTTTTGTGCGAAAAAAGCGGCAAAAAGAGACGTTTTAGTTCCTCTGCGAGGATGACAAAAGCGACTTAGCCAGACGTGCTAAACAGTTACATTTAAGAAATATAAAGGGCGAGGTGGCAGCCACCTCGCCCTTTCAACAATTAACAATCAACAATTAACAATCAATACTTCGGACACCGCACCTTTTCCTTCCTCGTCGCCGGTTGATAATAAATCAAAGAAAGCTCGAAAGCACCCCGCCCATTCGTCGGCGGCGCAAGCTGGTTGGCGTTTACGTCGTAGCTGATGCCAATGTTCCACCGCTCCATTTCGAGGATGCCGGTGAAAGTGACGGCAGGCATAGCGGCAGATTTATTCAGGTCTTTGACAATGTGCCCCCAAGCGCCGATGCGGATGGCAAGCTCTTTCCAATCCCGGTTGTTGTAGCGAAGGTTTGCGCCGAAAAGCGAGAGCATCGAATTGCCTTGCCCAATCACCGCCACCGCCGGCAGCAGGCTCAATTGATGGCTGAACGGCAATTCCCCGCCCACGTTTGCCACCCATTTCATATCGAACGATTCTTCGCCGTCCGCCTGGATGAAGGAGACTTTCGGCGCATTCACATGGTGCAAAGCGCCGCCCACATACAGGCTTTGATTGTCGTCGAAAACGGCGTACCAAAGCAGCCCGGCATTGATGTTGGCGTAAATCCCACTCGACTCGTCAATGTTTTCTCCATTTGGCAAAGTCTGGTTCACCTGCTCGGTCGTGTTGTCGAATTGCGAGCTGAACCAAAGGTTTTGATAGTCCAAAGTGTGCTGCCCGAAGCCCGCCTGAACGCCGCCGATGAGGTATTGGTCGTAGCCCCGGTAGCGGCTGCCGTCGAGTTGTTTCATGTACGAAAGGCACAATTCGCCGCTCTGGCGCAGGTACTCGGACTTGCCTGCCTGGTCTCGCAAAGCCGTGACGCCGTAGGCAAGAAAATCGCCCTGACCGATGCGGCTGCGAGCGTCGAAACTGGCGCTCATGCTGCGAAACGGGCGGGTGTCGAGGATGCTGTTCCACTGTTCCCGGTAGTTGGCGACGACTCGCCATTTGCCGGGATGGACGCCTGCCAGGGCAGGGTTCAGTTGCAAGGGAGCGTTGTAGAATTGGATGAATTGCGGGTCTTGTGCGCTTGCGGTTTGCAGGCAAACGGAGAGGAGAAGCAGGATGACGGGTAATTTTATTTGCATGGTGGTTCGCTTTTTCAATGGTTAAGATTTTAGCGGAGGCGGCAGAAATGTCATTTTTGAAAAAAATGACATTTCTATCAGCCACGCTTCGGAGGCATGACTCCGACGATTTGATTCAGGTTAAATTTCACGCCCTCGACCACTTCCACATCGGTGTCCCAGTCGAAAGTCAGCCAGGGTTTTTGATTCGTAGCGACCGTGATTTTTCTGTTTTTGGTGAAAATCCAAATCACTTTTTGGACGCCGAAGGCGAGGTAGTCTTCAATTTTTTCAAGCACATAGTCCATTTCCTCGTTCTGTTCTTCGGTGTGGGCTTTGATGTCAATTTCAAAAATGATGTCCGCCGGTTTGTCCGAGTAGTGCTCGTCCCACGCCCAGTTTTCTTTTTTGAAAATGGCGATGTCTCCGGCTCGCTTTTGTTTTAATGGAAGATTGAAGCCGACTTCGCCTGCTGCAACTTCGTAGCCCTTCTCAAGTAGTTGATTGCCAATCATCATAGGCAATCTGGCTTTCAATCCTGATTGAAGTTTGCTGTCTGCCATAATTTCTTCAAAGGTTTTTGTTCCGTTCAATACGTCCTTGTAGCCTTTGTAATAAACAGGCTTGCCCCGCACCACTTCGTAGATGAGGTAGCCGGGAATGGGCGCTGCTTTTTTCTTCGCCTTTGGCTTTGTCAGAACTAATGTTTCTTGTGCTCCTTGACCCATGTTTGAAATTTTTTTTTTGATTTTTCTAAATCGAAAATATCTCCACCTCGTCCACATCCTTAAAATCACCAATATTGAAGGTTGCGATTTTTACCAGGTTGTTGGCAAGCATGACGGAAACGATTTCGAGGTCGAAAACCCGATTTCCTTTCGGCTCATACTTTTTTATCAAGGTTTCAAAATGCAACAGGCTTTCTTCGGATGGAAACAGGAAGGATACATTTAGCTGCAAGTCCTCGTAAAAGCCATAAACCTTCGGACGGTCTATGCCTAACTTGGAGCAAACAGCGAAGTATTCCGAAATATTTTTCGTGGCGACGAACAGGTTGAGGTCGTCCCGCTGCAATATTTCGCTTGCTTTTTGATGAAAAATCGAGTTGTCATCCAAAGCATAAATCAGGATGTTGGTGTCGAGTAAAACATTAGTCATAAGCCAAGTCTCTGATGTTTAGGTTATCGAGTTGCCCACCCAAGTTCACGGAGCCGATGTATCGCCAAATCTTTTTTTTAGGCATTGCCATTGCCGGAACTTCAACAATGGTGATGATGACATTTTTCCCAATCATGGATTTGAGTGGTGGCAGATGGATGACATTGCTGTCGAGTCTAACTTGAAAAGCCAAAGCGTTCATAAGTCGTCAATTTTGATGAAAGGTATGTCCTAACAAGGGCAAACTTCCAATAAATTTTCCCTGTTTTCCGCTACCGGGCGGTTTGCTTTATCACGAACCGCCCGGCACCAGATATTTACCGAATCAGTGTGCTCTCCCCTTTAAAACTCTCCTTCATCCCATCCTCATACTCAGCTTCGAGATACCAAACATACACCCCCGGCATCATCTCCTTCCCTTTGAAAGTGCCATCCCATCCCATGCTCAAATCATTGATTGGGAAATCAAATTGCTCAAAAAGCAGCTCGCCCCATCGGTCGAAGACTTGGAAAACCTTGATGGTCGTGCCAGTCTTGCCATGCACCGTCAGACGATCGTTGGTGTTGTCCTGGTTTGGCGAGAAGCCAGTCGGGACGACGACCCGGCGCTGTTTTTTCACGTGAACTTGCAGGTGGTCTTCCGCACGGCAGCCGTTTTCGTCAATGGCGGTGAGGAAATAATCATTCGTGTAATCCGGTCGGGAAATCGGGTTTTCGCAGGTAATCCCAACGCCCGAAGTGTCGCAGTCGGACAGGGTGTCGCAGAACAATGTGCCGCAGTACGAAGCGTCCCAGATGTAGCTGACCATGCCGTTGGCGTTGCTCACTTCTGCGTCGAGCAGGATTTCCTCGCCATAGTTTATCATGAATTCTTCCAGGTCGGTGGCGTTGGTCAGAATTTTCACCTCCATTTCTTGTGGCTCGGTGACGGTGGCTTGGTCGGAAAAAACGCAGCCTTGTCCGTCCCGGATGAACACGTCGTAGTCGCCAGCCCGCAGCGCAATCAGGGTGCTGCTGCCGAAGAAATCCACGCCGTCGAGGCTGTACGTGAAAGGCGGTGTGCCGCCGCTCGTTTCCAGGTGGATGCTGCCGTCCCGCTTGCCGAAGCAGGAAACGTCTTCGACGGTAATGATTGCGGTGACTGCTTCGGGTGCTGAGACGAAGGCGGAGTCAAATTTTTCGCAGCCGTTTTGGTCGGTGATGGTCACGTAATATTTGTCGGCGTCCAGGTCAACCAGCTTTGAAGTTGAGCCGCCATTCGACCAGACAAATTGGTAGCCGCCTGCGCCGCCGCTCACTTCCAGGTCAATCGTGCCGGTGCCGTCGCCGAAACATTTGTTGTCTTCGACATCAATCTGAGTGGTCATTTCCACCGGGTTGCCGATGGTTTCGGTGGCGGTGGCAGTACATAAAAGCTCGTCGGTTACGGTGACCACGTAAGTTCCGGGTGCGAGGTTGTTTGCGGCGGCGGTGGTTTGGCTGGCGGCGTTGGTGTCCCATGTGTAAGCCACCATTCCTTGCGCATTTTGCACGTTGGTCACCGTTGCCACGCCGTCGGAAGTGTTGAAACATTTAGCATCCGTCGCCGAAGTGGTCAGGGTCATCGCCAGCGGATTTTCGAGGGTGCGGGAAAGCATCCCGGTGCAACCTTGCCCGTCGGTGACGGTGACGATATAGGTCAAACCGCCTTGCAAACCTTCAATATAGACCTCCGACGAGCCCGTGCTCCAGTCGAAAGAATAGTTGCCGGCGCCGCCGGTGACGATGTTGGCTGCCATTTCGCCGTCGGCGGAATTGTGGCAAGTGGGCGGCACGAAGGAGACGGAAATTTCAATTTCATCCCACTGCGTAATGTTCACCGAGGCGCTCGCCGTGCATCCGCTGCCGTCGGTTGCGACGACTGTGTAGCTTCCCGGCGCAAGGTTTTTGGCGGTTGGTTGGCTTTGATTACCCGGGGTCCATTTGTAGGTGTAGCTGCCGTCGCCGCCGTTTGCCGTCGCCTGAGCTTCGCTCAAATTTTCACCAAAACAACTCACAACTGTTTGAGCGGCAGTCACTTCGACGCCGTCCGAAGGTTCGCCGATGGTCACGTTGTCGAAATCCTGGCAGCCATTGACGTCCATCACGGTGACGGAATACGTGCCTGCTGCCAAGCCGGTGGCAGTTGCCTGGTTGGGCGTCACTCCCCCACTCCACTGGTAAGTGTAGCCGCTCGTTCCGCCGGTCGGCGTGGCGGTGGCAGTGCCGTCAGAGCCGCCTTTGCATTTGACGTCGGTGTAAGTCACCACCGTTTCGAGCGCAGGCGGTTCGGAGATGTTGACGGTGGTGCTTGCCGTGCAACCGCTGGCGTCGGTGGCGGTGACGGAAATCGTGCCCGATGCGAGGGTGCAGATATTTTGCCCGATGGACATCAGCGCATTGCCCCAAACGTAATTGAAACCTCCCGCCCCGCCGTTAGCCGCCACCGAAGCGCAACCATCGTTGCCGCCAGCGCAGGAAACCGAACTGGTTTGCTGGGCGGAAATGGTGATGTCGGGCGGTTCGTTCATGGTGAAATTCACCGTGTCGAAACATTGGTCGGCGTCGTTCACGACGACGACGTAGTTGCCGGGGCAGAGGTTGGCGAGGTTGCCGGTGCTTTGCGTCGAGGTCGTTCCGGAGGTCGTGTTGAGGATATTGAAGGTGAAAGGCGAGGTTCCGTTCACCACGGAAATTGCCACTCCGCCATCGCAAGCGCCGTTGCAGGCGACTGCGTAAGGCGCTGGCGTCGTGAGGTTTGCGTCAATCGGGCACAAAATGTACAGGCAAGACGACGTGCCCACGCCCACCGTGCAAGCCCCGCCGGTGACCTTCACCCGCACCTCCACGTTGACCGGGTCGCCATTCGATAATCCGCTGACGATGTGCCCCAAATTGCCGTCGTTGGGCGACTGCCAACCCGTTCCGTTCACGTTGATTTCGTAAGTCGAGCCGGGGCTGACGTTGTTCCAATTCACCTGCACCTGCCCGCCGAATTGCTGCTGGCAATTCACGGTTGGCGCAGGAAAACTGCTCAAAACGGTCACCTGAATCGTGTCGCTTATCGTGCAAGAATAGCTGTCGCTTGCGGTCACGACGTAGTTGGTAGTTGTGCCGGGAGTCGTCGTTGGGTCTGGGCAGTTGGTGCAGGAAAGACCTGCGCTTGGCGTCCACGAGTAGGTCACGTTGTTTTGCGAATTGAACGTGATTGCCCACCAATTCAAAGTGCCAAAATTGTTCAGCCCGAAGGCATCGGAGACCCGCAGTTGCCAGTTGCCATTGATATTCGAGCCGTTGAGAACTGTCCAAGCGCCTTCCGGCTGGTAGTTCCCAGTGAACGGGGCGACACCGGCGTTGATGCTGGTAGGAGCGGTTGGCGTGAAGCAGGTCTGTTTGTAATTGTCACCGCTGCCGCCGTTGCTTGCGGCAAGCAAAAGCAATTGCCCGTTGGGCGCAACGAGGTACATCGTGATGTCTGCGTCGAAATCGGTGCTCAAATCCACGCAAACCGAAGCGATGTCTGCTGCTGCGTTTACGACGGTTGTTGGCAAAATGGAATTGACCGTGATGACGGAATTGTAAGGATTCGCCACCGGGTGGTTCGCAGCGCCGATTTGGTAGCCGGGATAAGATTCAAAAGTCACCGGCGTGGGGTTCACAATTGGCACGGTCGGCTGTGCATCAATGACGATGGGTTGCCCGGTGCAAATGGTCGTGTCAATCATCGGCTTGACCAAATTTTCGCAGGAATGGCAATCGGGATGCGTGTACGGCAGCACCTGGATGTCAATCAGCGTGTCCCACGAGCAGCCGAATTCGTCGGTAACATTGAAGGTATAGACCAATTGCCCGGCATTCACCGGCGAGCCAACGATGGAGTCGGATTGCGAAAAAACGATGGACGGATGCTGACTCCACGACCAACTTGTGAAAGCAGGTTTGAAGCTTTCCAGGTCGGGATAGAGGTCTGGATTGAAGTCAATTGCCCAGGAAAAAATGAAGCCGTTGTCTATGGGCCAATTGTCGCAGACTTCAATCGTCCAGTCGCCGTTGAGCGGGCAGCCGATGAAATTGTTGAGCGGCTGGAAAGAATTGTAAGTGCCTTCCGGCAAAGTGCTTGGCGAGAAGGAGTTGGCGTATTGCAGCCAGGTGTAATTGTAGTCGGGGTTTGACGACCAGCCGTAAGTTCCGCCGGTGCCGGGAATGGGTTGAGGCATTCCTTCATCCGCTTCGTACGGAAAACCGAGAAAAACCTCGCCGCCGACCTGCCCGGCATGGTTGTGCAAAGTGGCAGATTGACCGTTGGGGCAGGTGAGGCTAATTTCCAAATCCCGCATCCAGGAATGTTCCATGATGACCGTGATGTCGAGCAAGTCGTTGATATTGGTCAAAATTTGCCCCGGCGCAAAATCCGTGAAACTGATGCTGGTCGAGTAACAAGAGCCGTTGCCATCGGGCAGCGCCAGCGAGTCGGAACGAATGCCGCCAGATTGGAAGCCGCCTTCGTTTGGTTCGACCGACACGGAATAACTGGCGTCTATACTGTCCACCGAGGCGTTCAAATTGACAGTGTCGCCTGCGCAAATCTGTTCCGTCCACGTCCCCAATTCAAAGTCGGGTCGAGGCGCAACCCGAATCCGTTGGCTAATATAATTGGTGTTTTTGCAGCCATACTGGTCGGTGATGGCAAGCTGCACGACGTAGCCGCCCGGCTCGTCGTAAATGTGGGAAACGTTGGGCCCATACGTGATTACCCCGTCTCCAAAATCCCACTCGAAATCGCTGGTCAGGTTGGAATGCTGATAAACCACGCCGTTTTGAGGGTAAATCCCCGTGCCGGTAAAAAACACCCGGTCGCCTGGGCAGATGTCAATCCACCCCGTGTCGGCAGGAACTGGCAACGGGTCAGAACTGGCGAGGTCGGAAAGGATGGTCTGGCAGGCAGGAATGCAATTGATGTCTGCGCTCCAGCCAACGCCCTGCACGCTGGCGTCGGAGTCCCATTTCACCGTGATGCAGCCGGAAGGATTCGCCGCCGTCGCCTGGATGATGAAGGCAGCACCGGGGGCGAAATCGCTGACGCAATTGAGCGAAGGCGCAGCGGTAGTCGTACCGTCGAAAAAGCAAAGTTCGTCGCCGACGCCGATGTGGGTGCTGCTGAAGACCAGTTGCACGTGTGTCCCGGTGGTCATGTCGGGGCAAATGGTGGTGGTGAAATGCTGGTTCGCACCATAGTTGTTGCTGCCGCCGCCGCTGTCGAGGAAGAATCCGCTGCAATCGGTGATGGAGGTGGTGTTGGCGTTCATGAGGTAATTCTGAGCGAAGCTCTGGGAAAAACTCAGCGCCAGGATGAGGGCAATGCCGCAGGTGGGAGTAAGTAGCTTTTTATTCATAATCGGAGTGTGCTGCCCGGCTCGTGTTCCGGGATTGGTTACAAAAAGAAGGTTGGTGAATGGCTTCATGTTCAGTGGAAATAATTTGCAGGCGTTGCTCAAGTATGGGAATTGGTGATGGGTGACTGGTGATTGGTGATTGGGGGGTAAACTTGGTCGGTTCGCTTTGAAAATCAGGGCTTTGGCTATCTGAAAATCTGAACTTTCGAGCGGCGGGGGTTTGAAACCCCGCATTCCGAGCATTCGAAATGCGGGGTTTCAAAACCCCGCCGCTCGAAAGTTCAGATTTTCAGATAGGCTCTTTTGCTCGAAGGCAGTGGTTTTTGAGACAAAGGAGGGGAAGGGGAAAATAAAAACCACCGCTCCCGCCAAAAGGCAGCAAGCTGAAAAACGAAAAAAAGGAATGGACGGAAAAATTACGCAAGAGAACAGCCGGAAGGGAAGCTGCAATAAATATCGGGAAGCTCGTGTGGAGAAGATGTGAATGTGGATGAACGTGAGCAAAGGTAAAAGGGCAGGTCGGAAATGAGAGGCGTGGGAGGCGGTTTTTTTTCATCGTTTTCATTTTGTGCATGGAATCGGTCGTGCTGCTGCCAAAATATTCCTTCGGACGGCGGAGGCGGCAAAAGTCATTCGGCAGAACGAAGATTTGACAAAATTGGGGAATTTGTCAAGGCTGATTTTTAGAGGGAGGCGGGTGCTCAATTTCACAACTGACTGCTCACAAGTGATTGTAGCCGCCAAACTTGTTTGGCTGGTTGAAAAGAGCCAGAGGCTGTCTCATAAGTTGATAAGGGTTGATAAAGGTTGATATGGTTGATGTGTTTCAGCGTAAAATCTCACTCTGAAACACATCAACCATATCAACCTTTATCAACCCTTATCAACTTATGAGACAGCCTCGGCTACAATCACTCATCCCTTCGGCGGCACGGGGTTTTTCAACACGCCCCATTTCCCTTGATATTTCACTTTCAGGCAACCATTGCCACTTTCATGGGCGGCGTCAAAAACAGGCTGGACGACCCAATTTCCCTGGTTGTCCATGTAGCCGAACTTGCCGTTGTGCTTGACCGCCCTGACTTCTTCTTTCAATTCGCCCAAATTTTCCAGCCACACTTCTTGTCCCGGTTGATTGTAAGCATGGAAATAACGGGCGCCGCTCTCCGATTTCACTTGAATCCAGGCATTATAAACTAAGTAGGCTTTGCCTTTCGGAAATTGTTGCAAAAGATTGCCGAGCGAATCCCGTTGCTCCGAATTTTCCGCCCGCTCCACCCAGTAGCTGCCATTGTGCAAGCCTTGCATTTTGGCGTTTTCCGGCGGCACGACTTCCCGCCCGTTTTTATCCAAAAGCGAAAGCAGCTTTTTGCCGTCCCGTGATAATTCGCCCAGGTAATACTTGCCGCTTGCGCTGATATTGGTGTATTGAAATGGCGTCAATTCCTTGCCTTCCACCGAATTGTAAAGCGCCCAAAGGCTGTCCCGCATCACGGTGCAAATCATGCTTTGGCGGTCAGCCACTTTTTTGTAAACCGGGGAAACCACCTTGCCGGAAATCGGCGACCAAGTGCCGACCAACCCGTCTTTTTTCATCGCCAAAGTCCGGTGGTTGTTCTCGCCAATGTATTCATAATCAAGGGGCAAGATGATTTTTCCCGCAGCGTCCACGATGCCCCATTTTTTTTCTTTCATCACGAGAAAGGCATTTGGATTGTCCCGAATTGGAACCAGGTCTTCGTACTCGAAGGGGACGATAATTTTCGCTTCGGGAAGCTGAATGACGCCGCCTTTGTCGCCTTTTCTCACCGGCAGGCGCATGTCCGGCGGAAACCACCGGGGTTTTCCGTAGGCGAAATCGAGAATTTTTTTGTTGCTCTTGTCAATCACACCCCAGCTTTTTCCGTCGAGGCTGGCGTAACTGAGACCCGCCTCCTTGTAATGGTGGGCAAAATGATAAATCGCCGGAACGACCGTGTCGCCAGCGAGGTCGGTGAAGCCATATTTGGAGTTGGTCTTTGCTTTGTCCCTGACCAAGATGCGACCGGGCATGGTTTCGGTTTCTTTTTTTTGACCTCCTGGCGCCTCTCTTTTTTTCTCTGCCAAGTGAGCAGGCGCAGTCCAGAAGGTGGCTTCACCCGCTTTTTTCAGCACGAATTTTAGTTCGGCTCCCTGCCGGTCAATGGCATCGTATTCGGTTGGAACGAGCAAGTTCCTATAGTGGTCGGTGATGCCCCATTTGTCATTTTGCTTGATTTTGAACAGGTGGGAATTGATGAAAGAGCAATCCTCGTAGCCCTCGCAAATGAGTTGCCCCCGGTCGTTGTAGTCTTCGGGCTTGCCGGAGCCTTTGGTGCAGGAAATGAAGTCTTCTTCGGCGTTGGGCATCAGGTTGACATAAATCGGCGGCACGATGACTTTGCCCTCCAGGTTGACCACGCCTTTTTTCCCATTTTTGACGAAAGTGATGAGGCGCTTTTGGTCAGGGTGGTAGTAAAAGCTGTCGAAACCGGTGAGCACGGGTTTCACGAGCCACTCAGCGCCGAGGTCTTGCGCTTGCGAAAGGCAGGCTGCGAGTAGGAAAAAAGGCAGTAAGAATTTTAGCATGAGCATTCAATTTAGTTTGGATGAAGAGGTTCATCGGTAGCACAGCCTTTAGGCTGTTCCGGTGTCCGCCGTTTAC
>CAZHLB010000024.1:3129-21511 GCA_964533005.1 uncultured Saprospiraceae bacterium | reverse complement strand
CCTGATTTTTGGCTCGAATCGCTCATTTCACCTTAAAAAGGGGATGAGCGAAACTCATAGTACATTGTGATGAGTGGCTCAAAGTCTCTCAGTTTGACGGGTGCTTGAGGTGTATCCGACAATGCCTTACCGATGAAGCTGGCAACAAGGCAAATTCTCCTTTCAAACAGCACCCTCAGTTCATCGTTTTCCTTTTCAGAATCGGGGACGGCTTCCAAAATGGAAGGAGACATACCCATTGCCCAAAGCATTTTGTTCAACTTTATCCTTGGAGCGAATAAGTGGAAATGCCGTTCGTAGCTAATAGGGTTTTCGACCAATTTGGGTTGGTAAATCTGCTTCAGTTTTTCTTTGATAATCTCCGAGGCAAACTTGAGTTTGAACATCCAATCAAGCACATAAATTTTTCCCTTGTTTTTTATTCGGTCAAAGTCAAAGACAGAAAGCAACAGATTTAAGTAAGATAGCGCCTTATCTGTGAAACCATCCTCATAAGCAGATTCTATCGTATAGAGCATTAGTTGAAAATGTAACCCACCAGCTTCTTCCCTTGGTAAGCTCTCTATGTTGGAAATTAACAGGTCGAGCTTGTCCCATGATTGCGAGTCCGCAAGTGAACAGCCGCCATCGTGCAATAACCACGCAGTTACATAAGCCGTTGAATGGTGTTCTTCACGGTAACGGTTGAAATCATCTTCAACGAATCGGATGTTATGAACTAAAGGCAAGAACTTTTCGATAGGCATCATCAAGACAGCAAATTCAGCCCATGCACTCAAGACTTTCATCTTGTTGTAGATTTCCCGATTATCCGGTGGCAAGAGAATCTCTCCGTTGATAATTTCCTCTGGCTCTGTAAGGTGGAATATCTTGGCAGCTTCTTTTATTTCACCTAAGTCATAAAGTATTTTGGCAATCTTTAGTGAGTATGCTCCTTTAAGCAGTAGTTGCTGGCTTTCCCATAAATAAGCCTTGGCTTTTTCAAATTCCCCAAGAATGAGAAGGTGCTCAATCAAATTTTCAGGCTCAAAATGGGACTCTCTCGTTTCGAGTAAGGCAAGTGCAAAAATGTACTGCACCACAAGCATTGCGTCCTGCTTTTGACGGGCTGCCTCCAATGCCATGTTGATGTCCAGTTTGATGCTTCTGTATGGTCTGAAATCCAATATTTGATTGGCGAACACATCTGGGTTAACAACTTTGAGAAGTTTGTCCAAGTCTCCGCTTTCAAACAAATAACGGGTTGCCTCCCATATTGGAACGACGGATGAATGCTCACAAAAACCTGCAAGCCTGTTGTAAAAAGCTTGATGTTGTTGAGGACTAACCTTGTCAGTTAAAGGGTCTATACTCGTTTTTTCTATCAGAAACTGGCGGAATGAGTTGTGGAAAATAGACCAAGCACGTTCAGTTTTCTCAAAAAAATGACCTGCTCTGTCCCTCAGCTTCTGAAGTACATCAGCGGCTAATCCCCACTCTCGAATAAAATCAAGGGGTAGAGCTCCTTCCCATCTCGAAACCAGACCCAACGGTTCGATTAGCGCAGGAGTGGCTTTCAGCTCTACCCAAAATTTGTCATAGATTTTTGCAATGTCTTGGTCATACGGCTCTATCGCTTTAACGATACCTTCGTTTATTTCGGGATTTCCACCCAATTTCTGCATCAGGTAGGTCAAGTAAAGTGGATGTCCACCTGACTTCTCGAAAATAATTCTTTTGACCTCCTTGGTCAAAGATGATGTGCCGTCAAAGTTGTCAATGAATTTGAATACTGCCTCTTCGTTAAGTGGTGAAATTGCGATGTGGTTCTCAGCTTTTCCAGCAGCAGCCTTGATGTTTAGGTTTAAATCGTCCAATTCAAAAGTCTGGCTCCCAAGGATGATGTAAACGCCGTCAGGAATGGAATCGGGAGTTGGCAAGTAGTTCAAAAAGCTGTGCTTGGGTTTATACTCCCTTGGGACATGGTCAAGCCCATCAACGATGATAAAAGTTGGAGTGCCATGAATGTTGTACTCCTGTCCCAAGTCAGTTAGCTGTTGGAAGAACATCCTTTGCAAGGCTATTGAATCGTCTTGATGCACAAATGGAGAGAAATGGGTAACGCCACGGAGAGAATTCAATTGGAGAATCAGGTCAATTAGCAACGTAGATGCTTCACCTCGTTCCTGTAGATTTTCATTAGCCCTGATTTTTGTAAAGGCATAGTATCTAACGGTTCGCTCCTTTCTGGTCTTTGCCCATTCAGTTAGAAGGGTTGATTTTCCTGAGCCGGGGCTTCCACCCAAGAAAATGTACCCTCCTTTTTGATTGGCAATCTTTTCATCCAGTTGCCCGATTGTTTTTGTAATGGGTTGGTAGAGTTTACTATCAACAAAGAATTCGTGGAGAAAGATAGTGTTCTCTGCTGTTTTGAGATGAAAAGAGAATTCGCCTCCCAAGTCGTCTAACCCATGAATTGGGAGACAAATTGGAGTTTGTGCAGCATTGTTAGCTGTGTGTTCAATGACACTATTTCCCAAGTCGGATAACCTGATTTTGGCTTTCCTATTGTGGTTCAATTCAGAGATAAGTGACTTTACAAACAAACTGTTATCTCCCGGCATACCATCTGGCACAGGTTCTAACCTTCCCGAAGCCAAGACCCATCTAGAGCATTTTTCTTCAAGTCTATCAGCAGCAGCAGTTTGACTACCCTTCAAAAGTGCTCCGGGAAAGCAACAGTCAACAATAAAAACGACGTGGTGCGCTTTTATGGGTTTAACCCACCTGATAAGGTCATCCTTCGAGATTAGGTCTGGGTCTTTAAGCGGGAAGGGTGCGTCAAATGGTATCCAATAGCCCACATTGACACCAGCGTCCCAGTGCCCATGCCCAGAAAAAAGTATTAACAGGTTGTCCCTTTCGGTAAGCCTATTTTTTAAGGTTTCGAAAGCAGCATAAACCCCGGAGCGAGTAGCTTCTTCGTTGAAAACTCTTGTGATATCGTCTTCCTCAAATTTGTACTTGTCTGTTAAGACTTTTGTCACAGTTTGACAATCGAGAACAGAGTTCGACAATGGGGTTACATGCCGATAGCTGTCTATAGCAATAGCAAGAATGTGGTTTCTTCGGATTTGACCGGCTAAGTTTGTGTATTTGAATGTGGAAATACCTTTTTCAACTTCCATGAAAGCATTGACGATGTTGAAAACTTAGTTTTTGAAAAAGCAAATGTATTGTAAAAGAAAATAGGTTTGACTTAAATAAATCGCCGCCATTTGCTACCAGCAACAACAACTTATAGAACCAACCATAGCTGCTTGACCTGTTGCTGAGCAAACCTTCAATCCGAAGGTAAAATTTCTACTCTTACAAAACAGTGTAAGTCTCTTCACTTTGTCCTGTCCCTTTTGCTCCTTTCCCATGTGTAACTACTAACCGGTTGTAGTAAGACTTCAAACCTTTGACCCAGTTCTGGGCAGTCCAGTGCATTCAAATCCTCCAGTTTATTAAGGTCAGTTCTTTTGAGTATTTCAGAGAATGGTTCCCATAATGCTCTTTCTGCAAAATACTTCATCATGAAGAGAAAGTTGAGGTGGTATAGGTAAGTTCCTGAGATGTCGTACATCTGCTTTGCCATCCTGTACACTGCCGGTACTTTTATCCACGTAATCGCCTCGCCATCTTCATTCAGTAAAATGACGGAATCTTTCTTTGGGTCATAAATGTACCCGTAATGCTGTGCAGCGTTTCTCAGCTCAGCAACATGTTTGTTTACCAAAATTTGGTACTTGTCAGGTAATTGTTCAACCACGTCTTGCAGAATTTTTCCAAATGGAGCAGTGGTATTTATCTTTCGTTTTTTGCCTTCAGCTACTTTCCAAAGTTCCCATAGCATTTTGACGTAGTGCTTGTAAAGGTTCTCTGTAACGGAACCAATGAGATTCATTGCAATTCTGGCTCGATGCTCGCCCTTTTTTTCTGCTCTGTACTCTTTGAAAAGATGCTGTGGTTCTACCAGATTTTTGATGAATTGGAGGAAATGAACCCGATTGAATACGATGAAAGAAACGAAGGGAGCCTTGTTTTCTGCTTCTTCTATCAACTCCATGAAAACCGACACTCTTTCATCGGTCTCTTTCAATAGAAGCCTTTCTTTTGCCCACTTGGCAGCAATGTCATCCATGAATTTCTCGAAGTTCACCTTTTTGATAGCACGTAAGATTTCCAGTAAAAGGCATTCAGCTTTTTGAGAGTCAATGGTTTTAGCCTTTTCACCGAGTTCTTGCTGCATTTCGAACATGGCAGTCTGGAAATAACGGCTATCCCGGCTTTCTGCCTTTTTGACAATGGGCTTGAGGTGAGTGTTTGCCAGTTCGTTGATGGTTCTCGCTAATTGCCGGTTCATGTTTCAAATTTTTTGAAAATGTAAATTGATACCCATAGCCAAAGGTTCCCCAGCACCTAATCCTTTAGACAGCACACATATATTATACGGTTTCACCCAGTTTTGCCCATCCTATGCTTCTTTACCCAATTGGAAAAATCCGCTTCCATCGTGCGGTACCGCTTGGCGATGAATTTTTGCGTCGAACCATCGGCAAGCAAACCAAATCAATCTACGTCCACAACCGACTCGCAATGTTTCTTTCCTCCTGCCCAAGCGCATTGGCATAAATAGCAGTGGTTTCCAACTTGGAATGCCCCAGCCATTTAGATACAAGGTTGAGCGGTATTCCTTTTTCGAGGCAGGCAATGGCGAAGCCGTGACGCAAACCTTTGGCAGTTCCTTGTATGCCCTCGATACCGGCAGCCTTCATTACTTCCTCTACCCGCCGGGTAGCTGTTCGTCGGCTCCAATTCCAAAGCCTCTCATCCTTTTGCCTTTTGCGTTGCCGACGTTTCTTGATGACGTGAACCAGGTCGAGTTCTTTTAGAAATTGAGCGGGCAGGGGAACCTGCCGGTAAATGACCTTCCGGCGCTTGAGCGTTTGGAACGTGACTGCCTGCTCCGTAAAATCTATCCTTGAGTCCAGCACGGCAAGCGCCTCGCTAATCCGGCAGCCGGTGTAATAAAGCATCAGGCAAAAAGTCATCACTTCCCGTTCCTGGTTTCCCGCAGCTTCCTTGAATTTTTCCCGCTCCTGGGCATTGAGGTATTTCCGGTTGCCTTGTGCGTCAAAAAGTTCGATTCTTCCTGTTTGGCTCATTTCAGATGCTATTTTGTGCCACATTAAAGCACGAAATTAAACTTTTCAAGTTCCAAAAGGATGGTGGGCTGTTTCTTTTTGGCGCAGAATAGACTATTCTGTGCCACGCCTTCATGCCGGTTGAATAATTTATGCTAAAAACAAATCATCCTGCGTCAACACCTGGTCAACGTGGTTGATTTTGTTGCTGTTGTTGACTGCACCGAAGGTGGTGATGAGGGTCAGGAAAAGGTGTTTGTTCGTCTTGGTATGATAGCGAAACACGCTTTTTTTGTTGGTGAAATTCTCGGTGTCTTGCTTGGTGACTTCGTATGCGGAAGTGCTGAATTTGACTTCACAAAGGTTAATGGACTGGTCGTTGCGGTCAATCAACAGGTCGATTTGTGCGCCGGGCAGACCGTCCTTCGGAGCAGCAATAAATGATGCGACAGACGAGGATATGCCGCTGATGCCCAACGCTTTGCGGATTTGGTCAATGTGTGCCAGGCAAATATTTTCGTAGGCGTAACCGCTCCAGGTTTTCCATTTGGGCAGGTCGCTGAGTTGTGTGAAATCAGTTTTGCTGTACTTGCCCAATGGCTCTATAAAGGTCAGGTAGAAATGCGAGTAAAAATCGGAGAGCCGGTAGAGGCTTTCTTTCACCTTTTTGCCATACCCATTGTAAATGCTGATGAACCCTGATTTTTCAAGTTCTTCCAGGATTTCCGTCAAGCTGCCTCCATTGGTTAAATGCGTTGCCTGGATGATGCCCTGCCTCGTCATTCCGCTTCGCTTGGAAGCCAATGCCCGGATAACAGCGATATGTTGTTGGTGATTTTCAAACAGCGAGGCAAACAGTCGCTCAAACTCGTTTCGCAGGTAGCCCCCCGGGGCGAAACAAATCGCCTGAATGTTTTGCACGGCAGAAAGCCCCGGTTTCAACAGGTCGAGATACATCGGTACGCCGCCCATGACCATGTAGATTTGCAAAAGATGAAACCTTTCAAGTTTGATTTGCCTTGCCCGGCAATATTCCTCTGTTTCTGCAAGGGTGAACGGGTAAAGAAACAGGAGGCGGGTGACCCGGTTGTGAAGCCCACCTTTGTCGTTGATGACCTTTTTTATCATCCATGAAGCTGCCGACCCGCAAATGACCAATACGATGTTTTGCCGGGAAGCCCAACTATTCCAAAAATATCCCAATCCGGCGATGAACCCTGAACGGCGTGTGCCGAGCCAAGGCAACTCGTCAAGAAATACCACCAGCTTTTCTTGTTTGTTCCGAGACTCCAACGCTTGCCCCAGCCAGTGGAAGGCTTCAAGCCAGTTGGCGGGTTTGCCTTCCAGGTGAAAATCGGGGAAGTATTTGCCCATGCTGAAGACGAAGTTTTGGAGTTGCCTGTCCATGTTTCCGTTCTGTACCCCTGTCAGTTCAAAGTCAATCCGTTTTCCGTAAACATGCCGGACAAGGTAGGTTTTCCCTACCCGCCGCCTGCCTGCCAGCGCCACCATTTCCGGCTTCCCCGAAGCGAGGGCTTCTTCTAATTCTTGTATTTGCTGCCGCCTTCCTACGATGAAATTTTCCATATAATCCGCTTAATGTGGGCAAACATAGACACTTTGAGCGGAATAAAACTGATATATTTAGCTCAATCTATACAAAAACAACCACTTTGAGCGGAATAAAACTCTTTGCGGGCGAGGCTTCATTCAAAAGCAGAGCGTTCCATCGGCAATCTTGTCAACTGAACAACGTTAATTGTACCGGCATGAAGGGTTCAGCCTGAATTAATCCCAATGACCCGAACACCGGAAATTCGCCACTCCTGACTGCTGTCCCGCGCAAGGCGGCGTCTATAGTACCAATGTTTTTAATAGCTTGCACAACATCAGTGATTCAATACGGGCAATCGCAATTACAGTCGCAATTGCTCTTGCCAAAGTGGTAAAGCAGGGTGACCTGCCAGGCGCCGTTCATCCGTGCCGCTTTTTTAGTGGTGAAACATTGACGTCCTAGCCAAAGGCGAGAGAAACAGACCAGGCATTGGCTACTTCACCAACGTAACATCTCCCTCAAAAAACACCGTTTCTCCATCTAAATACTCCACTTCCGCAAACCAGGCGAATACCGCAGGTCTCATCGGTTGGTCGTCGAGTTTGCCGTCCCAACCATACTCCGGATGGTTAGGCGGGAAGTTGATATGTTTAAAGACCAGTTCGCCCCAGCGGCTGAAAACCATGAATTTTTTCACCTGCTTCACGCCACGTCCGGCATAAATCATGAAAATGTCATTGGTGCCGTCGCCATTGGGCGAAAAGGCATTGGGCACGAAGATTTCCTTTTTCGACACCCACACGTGCGCTGTGTCGCTGAGCGGGCACTCGCCTGCCGGGTTGGTGACGATGACCATAAACTCATGCCAGCCCGTTTCCAAAGGTCTTGCCCACGGTTCGAGAACGTCCGTGACGCTCAACCATTCCGATGGTTGCCACTGCACGTTGGCATCCTCAAGGTTCACTATCAACTGCAAGCCGACGCTGTCTCCCAGCAGCAACACAAAGGAATCCCTTGCCAGCCCAATCTGTAGCTCCTGCGGCGGTTCTATGTGGATGGTGGAATCGGCTTCGCATCCGCTGATTTGAGCGACCAGCAGGATTTGATAATCCCCCGCCGGCAGATTTTGGCAAAGGGTGCAGGAGTCGAGGAAGTCGTTGCCCGAAACGGTGGCGTGGGTCGCTTCTTGAGTGAAAATGTGCAGGTTGACCCCTTCTTCGACGGTGCATTCAGGCTCCAGCTCGAACTCAATGACCGGCGTCGGGTGGATGGTAAACTCGAACTGAGCGGTGTCCCGGCAGAGGTTGTCCCGGCTGGCGACGAGCTGCCCCTGGTACGAGCCGCCTTGCGCAATTTCCAGCATGAAAAAAGAATCCTGCGCAGTTTGACCGTGTACCGTCCATGCCAGCCCGATGGCATCTTGCGACTCGCTCCAAAACTCCACCATGCCTGGCGAGCAAGGCTCCAAAACCTGAAAACCAACCCCGACGACGGGGGTAACGTGTACAAAAAACGCCCGCTTGACCGAGTCCATGCAGCCCTGATTGGTCATTGCCACAAGCGAAACGACCTGCTGCCCATCCTCCGAAAAGGCATGATAAACCTCGCAACTGTCAGAGGTTTGACCGTCCGGAAAATGCCACTGGCAGAAATCTCCGCTCCCCGCATTGGCAAACAGCACCGTTGCGCTGGTGCAGACCGAGTCCGTGGCAGCGATGGCAGGCGTCGGCAGCGGGTGGACGTCGAGGGAAGTGTCGGCTTCCGACTGGCAGCCAAAAATGGAAGTCGCCAGGGCGTGGATGGTGTAGCTGCCAGGCGCATCGTAAACGTGAAGGTTGACGCTTGCCAGCGAGGAATCGCCGTCGCCAAAAGTGACTCGGACACCGGCAGCATTGGTGGTCGCCACGATTTCCGCCGCCTGTTGGTGGCAGGTGGAAAGCGGCACGGACAGTGTCAGGTCGGGCGGCGGCATCACCTGGACGTTTCGGCTCAGCCAGCCGTAGCCGCAGCCTCCGGCGTACATGGTGATGGTATAAGTCCCCGGCGTGAGAAAAACGTGCTGGGCGTTGATGCCGAAGTAGCCGCTGCCGTCTGAAATTTCCCACCAAACGATAGCTCCCGCCGTCGGCATGCCCAGCAGAAAAACCGTGTCGCCGGGGCAAAAAGTCGTGTCGGGCAGGAAAAATACGGCGGTTACGTCCGTAGGGACGACCTCGAAAACGTGAAACGCCGTGTCCGCACCGCATTCGTTCCAAACGATGAGCGTCAGGGTGTCATAGCCAATTTGGTTGCCCGTGAAAAGCTGAAAACTATCGGGGTCGGCGCCGTTGAAAAGCAAAGGCAACGGCTCCCCGTTCAGGAACCAGGCGCTGCTGTCGGGATGGTTGGTGCTTTGGTTGCTCGCATGAACGAACTCGCCGCTACATGCCGTGAGGTGCGAGTAGCCGATGACAGCCCTGGGGCGGTCACGTACTTCGACTAAGTAGCTAACGCCGTTTTCGCCGCAAAAAGCAGGCGTGCTCAATGCGACAGTGTAGGTGGTGTCGCCGCCGAAGCCTGCCGGGTAACAAACCTGGAAGGGACCTGCGCCATTGGCAGATTGCCCGTTCCCGAAATCCCACGCAAAAGCCACGTTCACGCCTGCGCTTTGCCCCGAAAACGTCACGCAGACAGGCGTGCAAATCCCGTCCGGCATGGCAGTGACGACGGGCAGGGGCGGGGGCGCTGCCACGTAGATGGTTTCAGTGGCGATGCTTTCGCAGACCGTTGCGCCCGCTGGGGTGGTCGTACGGGCAAAGAGCGTGACCGTGAAAATGCCAGTGCCGGTGTAGATATGCGAGGGGTTGGGCAGCGTGGAAGTCCCGCCGTCGCCAAAATCCCAGAAATAAGAGGTTGCCCCCGTCGAAGTATTCGTGAACAAAACCGGGGCGTTCACGCAGCCCGTGTCGGGCAGGGAGAACAGGGGCGTGGGCAAGGCGTGAACCACGAGTTTCATGCTATCCAGCTTGCATTCGTCGGGCAGGTTGCTTGCCAGGTAGTAGTAGGTATAAGTACCGGCGATGGGAAAGGGTAGGCTTTGGATGTCCACCTGGTTGCCATTGATCAGGGCGAGACCCAACCAGGTTCCCGGCACGGGCGAGGCGACGGGCAGGGCGACGGTTTGCGCATCCTCGCAGGCGTAAATGTCGTTGCCAGCGTTGGCACCGCTGCCAAAAACGGTCAGTTGCATAGCATCGCTGCTGGCGCAAAGGGTGCCGCCGCCCAGCGTCAGGGTGAAAGGGTGCGTCCCCGGCGTCAGGCAGGACAGGTTCACTTGCCCGTTGGGCGAGGCGCAGGGACCCGTCCAGGCGCCGCCGGGCACTTGCGGCAGTTGGTAAGTGCCTTCGCTTTGGCAAGCCGAGTCGTCCGCACCGGTATTGGCTTGCACGAAGGGGGTGATTTCAATGGTAAACGTGATACTCGTGTCGCAGCCTGGCGGCACGGTGTAAGTTGCCGTGAGAGTGTGGACGCCCAAGCCTGCCACGGAGGGATTGAAAGTACCCGCTTCGCCATCCGTCACGCCGTTGCCGCTCCAATCCAAATCGCCGCCGGAGGGCTGGAATGCAGGGTCGAGCAAGGTCTGAAGATTCAGCGCCTGGTCAATTTCGCAGATAGAAAAAGTCTGAATGGAAAGGGAGGGAATGCCGACGACCTCAATGCTGATGTCCCCTTCCGTAACGCATTGCGAAGTTGCCTGGTACAGATAATGCAGCGGGTGGGATCCCACCCCTGCGGCAACGGGGTTGAATATACCGTCAGGACTGACCCCGTTGCCCATCCATTCGCCGCCCTCCGGCGAATGCTGGATTTGGAGCAATCCCGCATCTATGCAAATGGGAGGGGTTGCGGAAATGTTGATGACTGCGCTTTGCAGCACCTCGATAATCAGGTCGCCGACAGACTGGCACCAGTCGGGTCCCGCCACGTAATGGATGACGTTTGAGCCGATGTCGGCTTGCGAGGGAGTAAAAATACCGCCTGAACTGACGCCGACGCCCGACCAGTCGCCGCCCTCGATATTCGCCTGCAATTGAATGGGCGCGTCGTTGCTGCAAAGCGTTCCGACCTGCTCGAAAACGGGCGGCTCGTTGGTGCTGACAATCACGTAAACCGTGTCGTAAATCGTGTCGCAAGGACCAAACACTTGCAGCGTCACGGGAAAGATACCGGCTTGGTTGTACGAGACGGCACCCGGTTGTTGCTGGGTCGAAGAAGCGGGCGACCCGCCCTCGAAAGTCCATTGCACGGAGGCGATGGCGCCGTCATACTGAACCACCGGGGTATAAACAAAGGAGTTGCAGCCATCATTCACGGGCGCCTCAATACTGACGGAAGGCGCTTCGTAAACCTGTATGGTTGTTGTCCAGGTGTCTTCTCCGCAAATGTTTTTTGCGGTCAGTTGCACGGTGTAGGTGCCGGGCGTGTAAAATACGAGCATCGTGTCGGGGTAGACGGCGGAGCTGTTGACAAAAGCCCAGTCCACGTTTTTCACCCCTTGCAACACATCCCACTCGAAACCGGAGGAATAGCTGTTCGATTGGTTGTCGAACAGGACGGACAACGGGGCGCAGCCGCTGGCGGGCAAAAGCGAGAAGCTGGCATGGGCTTCGGGCAAACCGATGACAAAAACGCTGCCGGTGAAGCTGTCTTCAAAAAAATTCGGGTCGTCGTTGCACTCCTTCGTTGCCGTCAAGGTGACGGAATGGTTTCCGGGGGTGCTAAAGACGTGTTCTATCGAGCAGCCGGTATCCGTCGTTCCGTCATCGAAGCTCCAGAAACAGTTGTCCTGGTAACAATCCATGGCATCGAATGCAATTGGACTGCCCACACAAGCTGGCTGGCTGGAAGTAAACCCAGCGATGGTGCGATGAATAATCGTAAGCCCGGTTGCGGTCGTGTTGGCACTAAAAGCGGTTCCGCCGCAAAGCCTGTACATAGTCAGGTAAACCGCCGTGTTGGTGGCGTCCGCATCGCAGACATCCTCAATCGGAATATTGTAAACATGGGAGATGGGCGCATAAAAATTGGAATAGACGGTATCGTTGGGAGAGCCATCTCCCCAGCACCACACGGCAAAAGAGATGTCGGAAGTGTCCGAGGTGTTTTGAACCAGTTTCGCCGCACCGTCGCAAACTTCATTCGTGCCATCCAAAAAGGAAAAATCCGAGACGATTTGCCCGCACGAGGCGGAGTTGTAAAAAGGGCAATCTTGCGCATTCAGCTTTTGAGAAATGCCCGTGAGCAGCAGCAGCAGCCCCGGGAGAAGGAGATTGTTGTTCATATTTTATGACTTAGCATTGATGGTTGAAAGAAAAATCAGGCGTTTCAATCAAGTGTGGCAGGTATGTTTTCAGGCGCTACGATAGCTCCGCCTGCAAGGAGGAGTCATTTGAACTTCTTAATCACGTGAGAAATAATCTCGCTCGTCCTGCTCAGTTTGATGTTCTCGCCACCAGTCCTCACGATGTAAAATTCTTTCTCCTCCAGCCCTACAAACTCCTTGTAAAAGACGGGCGAGTTGGCTGGCAGGCAGTCAATCCGCATGATGAAGCGTCCGTCAAGGTTGTCCCAATCCACTTTTATCAAGTCCAGAAAATAGAGGTCAATTCTTGATTTTGCCGTGTCTAAAATTTTGCGCTCGTATTCGTCCCTGAATTGGTTGCGGGCTGCCTTGTTGTGCGGCAGGTGGATGCCTTTGGGATTGCCGTTGTCCTCGACGCCGATGAGAATGCTACCGCCCCCGAGGTTCATGAAAGCGGTTATCGTCTGGACGATTTCAACCTTGTTTTCGTTCAGGGCTTTTTTGAACTCAACGGTTTCTCCTTCGCCCAACGAGATTAGTTGCTTCGTGCTGACATTGCCATCTGCGTAGAAGTAGCTGGCAATTTTCCTGGTTAGAATGATGCACACTTTTAGCGCCACCTGTGCGGAAATCAATTCCCTGCTCATGATTTTGTCCCGGTCGAAAGCTAACAGGACGGAAGCCTCCAGGCACTCGATGGTGCCCAGCCTGTGCTTTTCGCTGAACACGGCAATCTCACCAAAGAGGTCGCCCTTCGTGAGTTCCTTTTTTAGTGCCTTTTTGTCCTTGAGTGTCAGGGAAAGCCTGCCTGAGCAAATGACGTAGAAGTGTTTGTCGCCCGCTTGGTCCATCGAAAAAATCTTGTGTCCTTTTTCATATTCGATGACTTCGGCGACGACTGCCAGCATCCCTTTTTCCTCCTGGGAAAGCTCGTCGAACTCCTTGCAATTTTCAATGGCGGATAGTGCAAATTGGTAATTTTTCATTGTTGCAAAGTTTTGTTTACTTGTTTGTTGTGTTTTAAAAATGTTTACTTCAGCAGCGTTACTTCTCCTTCAAAAACAGCTTTCCTGCCGTCCACAAATTCCACTTCCGCAAACCACACGAACACCGCCGCATCCAGTTTTTCACCTCGGAACGTGCCATCCCAGCCGCCGGAAACGTCACTGGGCGAAAGGTCTTGAGCCTCAAAAACCAACTCCCCCCAACGGTCGAAAATCCTGAGTGAAACCACCCTTGCCACCTCGTTGCCGCCGAAGACTGTCAGAAGGTCGTTGAAACCATCTTCATTAGGCGAGAAGACGTTCGGTACGAACACCTCCACCTGTTTCAGCACTTCGATGCGCAGGGAAGCCGATGCCGTACAGCCCTCCGCCGAGGCGACAAGCGCCTGGTAAACCGTCGTTTCCGAAGGTTGCGCAACGGCGCTCAGGCAGGTGTCGCACGACAGCCCGGCGGCGGGCGACCACAGGACAGAGGCAGGCGCCACGCCAGGCGGCTGGAGCGAAAGCGAAATCCCGACGCTGCCCCCGGCGGGAAGCGTCAGGTTGCCGGGCAGCGCCGATGCCGTGAATTCCAGGAAAGCAGTTTGGAAAATCACGATGCTGTCGCAGCCGAACAGCAGTGTGTCGGAGCCTGCCAGCGCCGGGTCACAAGTGGTATCGTCGTAAACTGAGACGAGCGGGGCGGCAAAATTGACTGCCTCGCAAACGGTTGAATCGCAGCCACCCGGCGTCTGCCATTGCACGCAGAACGTGCCGGTTTGCGACGGCTCGCAAGTGGTGGAGGTAGGCAGCCAGACGGTGTCCAATGCCACAAATTCCAACGAAAGGCAGGCGACCGAGTCGCAGCCGTCAACGCCGTTGAAGGTCTGGCAAGACGTGCCCGCCGATGCCGGGTCGCAGGTCGTGCCGTTCAAAAAAGTGGTGTCGGCGATAGGCAAAAGAAGCCAGGTCTGACAGACGATGGAATCGCAGCCCGCCGCAGTGGTCAAAATTTGGCAGAAAACGCCTGCCATGCTTGGGTCGCAGGTGGTCGCAACAGGCAAAGCGGTGGTGTCGAGCGAAGCGAATTGAAACGTCAGGCAGACGGTGGAGTCGCAGCCGGAGACAGTGGTGAAGGTCGTGCAAGTGGTGCCAGCCGAGGCGGGATGACAGGTGAAATCAGTATTGAAAACCGTGTCTATCGGAACCACGAGGTTTTGAATGATAAACATGCCCGATGCAATGCAACCCGCTGCGTCCTGCACGGAAAGCAGGTAATCACCTTGCGGTAAGTTGGAGAACAAGCCGCCGTTTTGCCAGGTGCTTCCGTTGAGTTGAAATTGATAAGGCGTCGTGCCGCCCAGTGCCACCGCCGCTGCCTGTCCGTTCGGCGAGTCGCAGTCAATGTCTTGCAAGGAGACGTTCAGGGACAGCGTATCTACTTGCGCCAACTGCACGAGCGTGTCCAACTCCGCGCAGGTGGTTCGGACGGAAAGCAGATGCTCGCCCGGCGGCACGTACTGGAACAAGCCATCGCCCTGCCAGATGTTGCCGTCAATCGAAAACTCAAAACCCTGCTCGCTGCCTCCTGCCGACAGGCTCAATTCGTAGCTCCCATCGCAACCAGAAGACACGCCAACGTCCGTCCAATGCAAGGGAACAAAAGGCGTTTGCGCAAAGGGCAAGGTTTGACCATCCACGATGCCGCCGGGCTGACCCGGCATGGCACCATGCGGATTCGTGTCGTTAAAAAAACCGTTTTGACCGCCGGACAAGTCGGCAATGAGAGCAGCAGGTGTAGGGCTTCCCGAAAAAAACGCCACGCCGCCTGCGCCGCCGCCGCCGGGACCGTGCGGAATTATAGGTGTTGTCGAGTTGGATGCACTGCCTCCATTTCCACCCGTACAGCTTACGTTGGGTACGTCAAGGAAATTTGAGATGTAAAAAATAAGGCTTCCGCCTGCGCCACCACCACCTGCTCCATCATTCCCAGCATCAGGTATGACATGATTACCACGTGAATGAAAATAGTAACCGTTAGAAAAAACAGTGTTTGATTTAGTAATCAATATTCCACCACCAGCTTCCCCTGATGTTCCATTCCCATTATTGCTATGTCCTGAACCGCCACCACCGCCAAAAAAAACTTTATTATTACTTGTAATTAACGATTTGCCGCCGATGCCGCTCCTATCATTCGTAAAGCCGCAACCTGTCCATTCATTTCCACCATTCCCGCCAGTTGCAAAGTTACCCCCGCCACCACCTCCTGTATTATGGTCATTTCCCCCGCCGCCACCATTTGCCAACGTTCCTTTTCCTCGATTTCTGAGTTGGCTTATTGTCGTAATACCTTCACCTTTATGTGCTGCATAACCTGGCAGGTTTTCAGGATAAAAAAAATCAGGCGCTTCTAAATTGTCATTGCATGGCGTTGGCGAATAAGTGGTATTGACACCGCCCCGAAACCCCTTCCCGCTTACATCCACGTCGCCCGTCAGCGTCAAGGAATTCGCAAAAAAGACCAGTACGCCACCCGTGCTGCCGTCCCAAGCCTCGCAGGTCAGGTCGCAGACGGAGGCATTGCCGAGATTGGGCACGGTGACGAGTTGCACTTTGCCCGGCACGTCGTACTCGTTCAGTAGCTGGTTTTGGAAAATCACGTCGCTGCCCACCACTTGCCCAACGACGTTGAACTCAAAGTTCCCCGCATTGCCGTAGCTCAAAATATTGCCGAAGGCTGCCGTGTTAGAAGTGTCGATGACGGCGCCTTTTGCCTGGTAAAGCAGGACGGTATCGCCGAGGAGAAACAAGCCGGGATTGCCAACGGTGAAGCGGTTCCCGCAGATTTCGGTCACTGCCGAATACTGATTGATGATGCCGGAAATGCAGGCAACTGGGTCGCAATCCGTGGCAGGCGCCAGCGTAATCACCGTCGTCACGACACTATCGCAAACGCAGCCGCACAAAGCATTCGCCACGCTGAAAGTGTCCGATGTTACCCCCACCGAATCCAGGTCGCAAGTCAGCACCTGCAAAGTCGTTTCCACGGAACAGGTTTCCGTCAGCCCCTCGCAAACGCAGCTAAAAGCGGCGAACACCTGTGTCGTCGTGAGCGCATAATTGGAGATTTTGAGGTTCCGAACGGCGCCGGGCGCTGCCTCTGCCGAGAGAGTGCTGGGGTCGTCCTGGAAAAAAATGACTTGGTTGCCGGTCGCCGCCGAGGGCAGCAGGATGTTGTAGGGCGCATCGTTGAAAGAGGCTAAAAGCTGTCCGTTCACGTAGACCCGCACCATGCCGTCGCAGGTGCGGGTCAGGACGAGGTGGTACCAGTTGCCGGTGCTAAAACCTGCGATGGACGGTGTCGCAGGCATGGAAGGCAGTTGCGTGTTGTCGTCCCAAAACTGGATGGAGACGCTGCCAAAAACGGGCGTCTGGTACAAAAAAATGCCGTCGTCCTCGCCCTCCTTGAAGCCCAGCAGCCAAATCCAGGGCGGGTCGAAAAGGGTTGGCAACTGCTCGATTTGAAAGAGCATTTCAATGGTGTACTCGCAGCCGAGGAAATTGTTGCCGTTGTCAAAAGCCAGCCCAGCATTGTCGGGGAATTGAAAAACATCCATCGTGCCGCCGCCGGGACAGAGGTTAGACGGGACCAGCACGGAGGCAAAATTGCCCGCCTGCCCGGCAGCGTTAGGAAGTGATTCGAGCGCCGGAGCGCCTGGCAAGGAGGAAGTCAAGGTGGAACTCAGGGAGTAACAGTAAGTCTGTTGCGCCAGCAAAGGGACGCCGGAGCGCAGCGTGGCAAGAGCGAACACTGCTACGCAGAATGGGAGAGAGATTGTTCGTGGCATGGTGAAATTGCACTGAATTTTTGGGTTGGGGAGGCTTTATTGGGTTCGTTCCTTGGTTCTGGCTGACCCAGGTCAGGTGAAAAAGGTTGCGATTGGCGCTCCGGAACGCCTTTCGCAACGGCAATCTCACCAACGTTGGTGATAGGCTTTGGGCTTTGAGGGAGTACTGTCAGCACACCGAGACAGTACTTGGAGTTTCCGCACCTCGGTTATTTCTCTTTGATGAAAAACCTGGAAGCCTGCCCCAGGCTTGTCTGGACGTGAAGAAAGTAAGCGGCAGCGGGCAGCGTGGAGGCGTCGAGTTCCACTTCTCTCATTTGCCCTCTCCCCTCGAAAAAATAGGAGCCGACATTTTTTCCAGTGAGGTCGAACACCCGCACCACCACCAAGTCGCTGGCATGTTCTGCCTTCCATTGGAGATGTAGCACGTTTTGGACGGGGTTCGGGAAAATGTCAAGCGACAGGGGCGGCATGGCTTCTACGACAGCGGAGATGCCCGACACGCAAACATTATCCAGGACAATCCCATCCTCGTCACCAGAGGTGTCGAAATCACCGGTGCCGGACTGTTGAATTCTAAGTACAGTTTTGTTGGTGAGAACTATGCCTTTGGCGGCAGCCAAATCGCTCAAGGGGACATCCAGGGAGTTGAAGCCAATGTTATTGTTTGGATAGTCTGGGAACTCGTAAATGCGTTCCTCGTAGAAATTGGCTCCGCCATCTGTGCTTATCCAAATGCCCTCCTCGGCTTGTGGCTCGTTGTAATAATCAACAAAGGCAAATGAAAGCGTCACCTTTGTAACATTGGTAATATCCAGATGGAGGTCTGATTTACTCAGGGTGGCTCCGTTTGAATCATTAAACTTGCCGACAAGCAATGCCCTGTTGCCTGCCCCCCATGCGTAAGAACCAGTAAAAGCTGAAGGGGTAGTGCCGTTTATTGGCACGCCATCATCGTCCAATTCTGCATAGCCATAGCGCCAGTGTTTTTCAAAGACGGAATCCACTTCAAAGTCGTCGCAAAACGAAACGTTCTTGTAAATGACAGGCGGCACAACTTCAATATTGATTCCATCGATGAACAGCCCATCTTCATCCCCGGATGTATCCCAATCGCCTGTGCCGACCTGCCAGAAGCGAATGACAAAATCCTCGGAGAATGAAAGCCCATGCTTTTCAATCAATTCGTCCAGGTCGAAGGTTTGGAACTTGCCGTAGAGGAGGTTAGCCCAGCGGTCGGGTTGCAGGCTGATGACGGGCTTGGGGGTGAAGGTTTCGCCGCCGTCGTCGCTAAACCAGGTACCGTCCTGAAACTGGTCTTCATCATGAAAATACTTGAACCAGAAGCTGAAGTCGAGGTCTTTGTCTTCCAACCCCGACAGGTTCAGGTGCAAGTCCGCCCAACTCCAATTTTGAGCGCCACAGCCATCATGCCACTTACCTAAAAAGAGGCTGTAATTGTCGCCATCCACAGCATTGGAGTT
>CAZHLB010000024.1:0-3119 GCA_964533005.1 uncultured Saprospiraceae bacterium | reverse complement strand
GGAAATGTGAACGCTACCGTTCGGCGTAGTTCCATCAATGACCTGACCTTGCTCATTTACCACTGCACTTTTGAGCGTCCAGTATGCTTCGAACTGCCCGGTTGAGAACCCTTCGTAGAAAGGTTCGGTCAGGCTTATCGGTGCAGGTTGTATTTCAGGAGCTTCGCCAATAAAAATCTCGTCAAGCATCAGTCCATCTTCATCCCCCGATGTGTTGAAGTCGCCGCTACCCTCATGGCGGAACTGGATGATGAAATTGGAAGTGAAGTTTAGGTTGGATTGTTCCAGCAACTGGTCGAAGTCGAAAGTCTGGAAGGCGCCCCAGGCATTGTTGCACCATTTCTCAGGTTCTAGAGCGATAATACGGGTGAAAGTAACGCCCCCGTCGTCGCTCATAAAGACTCCATCATTGAATTGGGTATTGTCGTGAAAGAACCTGAACCAAAAAGAAAATTCCAGTTGAGTCCCAGCGTAACCCGATAGATTGAGCTTTAGGTCAAGGGCATTAATGGTCGTTCCAACCTGGTCGTTGATTTTGCCCAATCTGACAAAGTAAGCGGTGCCAAGTGCGCCGTCGCCGTTCACGATATCCACCATGCCGTTTTGCCCCTGGTAATTACCGTAGGTCGTGAAGTATTGAGGGTCGAAAGTAGGTGGACTGTCGAACCCGAAATAAAGCGGGAAGGTCTTGCCCCAAAGCGACACATTTGCGAGAATAAAAGAGAAAAGAATAGAGAAAATTCGTGTTGATTTCATGTGAATGATTTTTTTGATTGAAAGCATAGAACTCCAAATGTCACCTGACAAAATCAGGATACATACGCCTTTCCCAAGCCCTGTCGAGCACCTCGCTCCAATCCTGGCTAGAGTCGAGCAGCCCGGCTCCGAGTATCATAGGCAATTCCAGCAGGGAGCGACGATTCCCCGGATTCGGCGCATCGAATCGCATTCCCAAATCCCGGTGGTGCAAGGCGAAAGCGCCGCGAGGCTGCCATGCCGGTTCCTGGAACACCACGCTGTAAAGGCTACCCCGTTCCATCGCAAGCATTGGATGAAATAAAAATTGCCTGATGGGAGCGGCCATGCCGGGGTCGAAGCGCAAAACCGGCATGGCGCTGCCTACCACGGTGTCAGCCAGCGACAGGTAGCGCCGCCAGTCTTTTTTGTCATCTTGAGCGTAGCAAAACTGGCATCCGGCTGCCAGCAGGAGTAGGCAGAAAATGATGTTGTTTTTCATGTGAAAGAAAGATTTGAAAGACCTATTTCGGTCTTCCCGACCCTAACTGGTAGTTGCCTGTGTTTTTTCCATCAAGATTTTTCGCCCCCGCAGGTCGCTTCAAGTTGAAGTAAATGCAATTGCTTTCCGAACCGTTGGGAAGGGTGAGATAGACCTTGACTTTGAAGTAGGTGTTGGAGGCGTCTCCAAACTTTGCGCAAAATTCCTGAGATGTCACCAAGCCATTTTGCGACACCAAACTGCCTGCCGGTACCGAATAAGGAAAGTTTACCACGGGCTCGATGTCTTGAAAAGTCAGCATGGCGCCGTTTGTAATCGAGTTTAGAGGGTCGAAGAAGTCGAACTTGACATCCCACGAACTACCGGAATTGGCGACTCCCCAGTCGTGCTCGCAGTTGTTCACGCCTGTCATTTGACCTGCCGCTGCCTTGAGTCGCACCGAGGTAGTGTTGATGAAAGGCATGGGGTCAATCCTTCCTCCTTTGATGTTCCAGTTTTTATGTGCGATATATTCCAGATGCAGGTGAGGCCCCGTAGCTCCGCCGGTGCTGCCCGAAAGCGCTATCAAATCGCCTTCTTTTACCTCAGTGCCTTCCTTTACTTTTTGCTCGGATAGATGGGCATACAGGGTATTGAAGCTCTGACCAAGTGCATTCACGTGCCCTATCACGACGTAATAACCCCAGCCTGTTTCTTTCACGGTATTGTACTGATAGCCAACCGCCTTTACCATGCCATCCGATACGGCATATACGTTGGTTTTTTCTGCGGCATTCAAATCAACGCCTCCATGGGGCGATACCTTTCCTGTTATGGGATGTGGTCTGTCGTCTCTGAAAGGGCTGTTCACGGCGCAAACATCCAGGGGGCAGCGAATAAAGAGGGCGCAGTCGCCATCGTACGTGGATGGAGATTGACCCAGGTTCTCGCCCGGCGTGGTACCGATAGCTAAAGTGAGCTTGTTTTTGCCATTGTCCTCGAAGAAGAAATAGGCGGGGACGGTGGCGTACAGTTTCTGCGTGGTGGCGTCGTAAACAGCGGCAATAGGCTCGAAATCAATCATTTCCGGTTTTTCCTCGTCACTGCCTTGAGGGAGCAACCCGAACAACTCGAAGCCATAGCCATCGGCTAAGTTTTGATACACTTCTTCCGTGATATTGATGGCAACTTCCGTGAAATCGCTTTGAGGAAGTTGCTCACAAGCCACCTGGACAAAGTGCAAATTGGCTCGGTCTACATTGAAAAGAAGGACAGCCCGCTCAAAGTCGGCTTGCAATTTGTCGTTTTCGGTCTTGATTAAATCAACCTTGTTGCCAGAGTCAAATGCCCCGAAGGGAAAGCTGACCGATGCGACGCCTTCCATTTCTATGAAGCCGCCGTCTTGCCCAATTACTTTGGAGACTACTTCGGAGTCGGACAAACTGTCCTCCTCTTTTTTGCAGGAGTGAAAAAGCAGTCCACCTGAAATGAGGAGTGCCAGGAGAGAAAGTAATCGTTTCATTGCGTTAGGATTTGCCTACTATATCGCTTTCGGCATTTTGCGCTCAGATTGAGATATGAAATGGTTATGGTTCACTTGTTTTTGACATTGGGAGGCGGTGTTCACTTGATGACCACCAAATAATTATACGTCGGGTAGCGGTTCTCCCAGTACGCCACCGCCACGTCCCGGATGCAGCTCATCCGGTGCTTTTCGAGTTCTACCCGGTCTGTCCAGACTTTTTGCAGGAACTCCCATTCCCGCTTCGATTGCTCGTCCATCTCGCCGCTGACGGCGGTTGCCATCCGCACGGCTTCCTGGTGGCAGGCGGAGGAGGGGTCAATCTGACCGAGGATGTCCAGTCCCTCCCGGTAGGCGTTGGCTGCCAGCTTCGCCTTTGCC